>CAZNMK010000316.1:0-3918 GCA_964574045.1 uncultured Roseovarius sp.
GACAGGGCGATCCGCAGCCGCCTTTCCAGATAGGCGGACGAGATCAGCTCGCGCTCGCGCAGATCGGCCAGCACCACCTCCTCGTCGCCCGGCGCCACGCGCAACCCGAGCCCGACGCAATGCGCGTCAATCGCCGCGTCCAATGCCAGCACCAGGCCGGGGTTTTCCACCGTGCCGCGATGGTGAATGCTGCGCATGCAAAAGCTGCGGTGATACCCCGGCAGGCGCGCCACCGCGCGCTCTACCGGGTCGAACCCGGGGTTCCACAACAGCGATCCGTAGCCGAAGACCCACATCGTCATTTCACTGTTCCTTGGCGCTGCAAGGCCTTAAACACCATCGCACCTTGCGATGAAAGAGGCAGAGATCGGATGCGCGTTCTTCTTACCGTGATCCTGGTCGCGGCGGCGGGCTGGTCGGGCTACTGGTATGTCGGCAAGACCGGCGTCACCCGGGGTTTCGAGCGCTGGTTCGCCGCCCGCCGCGCCGAGGGATGGGTCGCCGAGACGTCCCAGCTGGCGACGCGCGGCTTTCCCAACCGGTTCGACACCAGCTTTGCCGATCTCGAACTCGCCGATCCCGAGACCGGCCTGGCGTGGGAGGCACCGCTCTTTCAGATTCTCGCGCTCAGCTACAAGCCCAATCACGTCATCGCGGTCTGGCCCGAGAGCCAGCTTGTCGCCACGCCGCTGGACAAATACCGCGTCGACAGCGCCGACATGCGCGCCAGTGTCGTCACCGGCGCCGATATCCGCCTGCCGCTCGAGCGCCTGACCCTGACCGCCGAGGAACTGACGATCGCCGCGCAATCGACCGATCAGCCGGTCCGGGCGCAGGCGCTGCGGCTGGCGGCGGACCGGGTACCGGCGAACCCCGTCGCCTATCGGCTGGGCTTTGCCGCCGACGGGCTGATGCCGGCGCTCGACTGGCGCGTCAGGCTCGACCCCTCGGGGCGGCTGCCCGAACGCCTCGACGCGCTCAATGCCGATCTGACGGTGACTTTCGACAAGCCCTGGGACCGCTCGGCGATCGAGGTCGCGCGGCCGCAGCCGCTGCACATCGACATCCGCCTGGCCGAGGCCCGCTGGGGGCAGCTGGAACTGCAGGCGGCGGGTGCCGTCTCGGTCGACGCGCAGGGCCGGCCCGAGGGCGAAATCACCGTCAAGGCGCGCAACTGGCGCGACATACTGAAAATGGCGGTCGCGTCCGGCACGCTGGGCGAAGGTTTCGCCGCCACGCTGGAGGACGGGCTTTCGCTGCTGGCGCAGATGGCGGGCAATCCGCGCACGCTCGACATTCCGCTGAATTTCCGCGACGGGCGGGTGCGCCTCGGCCCGGTGCCGCTGGGCGACGCGCCGGTGCTGCGCCTCAGATAGCCGCAGGGCGCCGATTCCGGCTTGCGGGGGGCGGCGGAAGGGGGCTAGCAATGGGGCCATGACACGCCTTGCCGCACATCTTGCCGCCCTGCTGGTCGTGCTGGGCATCCTGGCGCCGCTCGGCGCGGGGACGCTTGCCGCCACCGGGCTGGCCGAGGGGCGGACGCTGATCGTCTGCACCGGCGACGGCCTGCGCCTGTTGCGGATCGGCACCGATGGCATCCCGGTCGAACCCTCCGACAGCGCCGGACACTGCGCGCTGGTCCATGCCGCGGGCACCGCGACGGCAATCCTGCCCGCCCCGCTGCCGCAGCGGCTGGTGGCGGCCGATACACGGCCGCTGACACGGCTGCCCGCGCGGGTCGCGCGACCCGTTCTGCCGTCGCGGCCGCGCGCCCCGCCGGCGGCCTGACCCCCGCTTTTCGATTCCAGGACCAGACCGGCGCCGCCGCAGCCCTGCGCGCGCGCCATCACGACGACACGGAGACAACCCGATGAAAACCTTTCTTGCCACCGCCCTCGCCCTGAGCCTGCCGACGCTCGCCGCCGCCCATGACTACAGGCTCGGCGACCTCGAAATCATCCATCCCCGCATCTTCGAAACCGCCGCCACCGCCAAGGCGGGCGGCGGTTACGTCACCATCGCCAACACCGGCGACAGCGCCGATGCGCTGATCGGCGTTTCGGCGGCCTTCCCGATGGTGCAGTTGCACGAATCCTTCGAACAGGACGGCGTCATGCGCATGCAGCACATCGAGCGGCTGGAAATAGGCGCCGGCGAGACCGCCGAACTTGCGCCGGGCGGCTATCACGTGATGTTCATGGGGCTGACCGAGCCCTTCGAGGCCGGGCAGGAGGTGCCGGTGACGCTGAGCTTCGAGAATGCCGGCGAGATCGAGGTGAATTTCACCGTCATCGAACGCGAAGGCGGCATGGATCACTCCAAGATGGACCACTCCAATAAGGAATGACCTGTCCTATCCGCCCCGGCCCCCGAGCCGGGGCCTTTCGCATTGCGGGGCCCCGGGTCGGGCCCGGGGCGCCATGAACCCTGTCCGACGCGAAATTCGCTACCGGCAATAGGCGCCCGAACGGTGGGACGCGGTGTCGAAATGGAAATGGTCCTGGTGGTGGCGGTCCGATTTCGGACCCAGCACCGTGCCGAAGGCGCCGCAGGCCGACGCGTGCAGCCGCCGCAGGACGCGCCCGCGCCGCCCCTTGCCCCAGTCGTCCTCGACCGACAGCGCGTCGCCGTCGCGCAGCCGGAAGGCGGCGATGTCGATGGCCCGGCCCCTGGCGTGTTCGGAAATCCGCGCGCCGGGCTGGCTGTTGCGGGTGCGGCAGGCATAGTGCGAGGCGACCTGCAACTCCTCGACCCCGCCGCCCATCAGCCCGACGATTCGGTCCATGTCGCGCTGCACCCAGACGTTGAGCACCCGCGCGGTGGAGCATTCCATCACCGCCGGCTGGCTCAGCCGCACGCCGCCGATCTCGTGCACGCGCACCGCGCTCTCAACGCCGCAGCCGCCGCCATCGCGGACCGGGCCGATCGCCTCGCCCCGGATCAGGGGCTGTCCGCAGACCGATCCGCGGCTGGAAATGTCGGGGACGTCGCGCCCGCCCAACAGCGAACAACCCATCAAAATCAACGGTAACGCCCAGATGATGCGCATCCGTGCCTGCCCTCGCTTCTGCCTCGTATCGCGGCCGGGGTTCGTGCCTCAGCCTCTTTTCGCGCGCCCGAAATCGGGGGCGTCGGTATCTTGTCCTGCTTCGATGATACCACGGCGGATGGCGCGGGTGCGAGTGAAATAATCATGAAGCAGATCGCCGTCGCCGGTTCGGATCGCCCGTTGCAGCGCGAAAAGCTCTTCGGTGAAGCGGCCGAGAATCTCCAGCGTCGCCTGCCGGTTGTGCAAAAACACGTCGCGCCACATCGTCGGATCGGAGGCGGCGATACGGGTGAAATCGCGGAAACCCGCGGCCGAGTACCTGATCACCTCGCTGTCGGTGACGCGGCGCAAATCGTCGGCCACGCCCACCATCGTGTAGGCGATGAGGTGCGGCGCGTGGCTCGTGACCGCCAGCACCAGGTCGTGGTGTTCGGCGTCCATCTCCTCGGTCAGCGCGCCCATGCCCTGCCAGAACCGCTCGAGCGAGGCGTCGAGGTGCGCCATCATGGGATCGATGGTCTGGCTCGCGTAGCTGTAGTCGCGACCGATGCCCGTGTGGTTGATGTCGACCCACTTCTGCTCGTAGAAGATCGCGCCGTTGTACGTGAGCTGCGTGAGCGTCGACGTGCCGGTGCTGTGCGAGAAGGCGTGCACGCCGCTGAGGATGGCCACCTCCTCGCCGCCGACGACGTGGCGGATGGCGAGCGTGCTGCGGAGGGCGCTCCCGTACTGACCGTAGATGTCCGTCTTGTACCCTTTGCGATCCAGCTGGCCGGAGACGGGGTTGTCGATCGTCGAGTCCATCGTCCCGAGCTCTCCCTGCGACGACTTACAAACCCCGTCGTAGGAATGAACGATGAACGGCACGC
>CAZNMK010000317.1:0-3911 GCA_964574045.1 uncultured Roseovarius sp.
CGCGCGCTCGGAGGTGGTCGAGGGCTGCATCGTGCGCGAGGGCTCGGTGCTGGGCATGGGGGTCTATATCGGCCGCTCGACCAAGATCGTCGACCGCGAGACCGGCGAGGTCAGCTATGGCGAGGTGCCGCCCTGGTCGGTGGTGGTCTCGGGCTCGATGCCGACCAGGGGCAACCTCAGCCTCTACTGCGCGGTGATCGTCAAGCGGGTGGACGAAAAGACCCGCGCCAAGACCGGCATCAACGAGCTTTTGCGCGACTGAAGCCGAGAGGGACGCGCGCCTGGCCGGTCTCCGAGGGTAGGGACGCCACCCGGGGAGGGAGCCGTCATGACACATGAACCCATTGCTCCGGTCATCGCCTGCGGGCACGGCGCGGGCCGCGGCCCGACCGGAGCGGCGCCGCGGTGATCTCCGCGCTGCCGCTCGAATGGCTCCTGCTGGTCTTTGCCGCCGCCGGCGCGGTTGTGGTCGCCGCGTCGGTCGGGGCGACGCGACTTGCCGATGTGATCGCCGACCGCACCCGGCTGGGCGAGGCACTGGTCGGCGGTATCCTTCTGGGGGGTGCGACCTCGCTTGCCGGCAGCGTCGTGTCGGTCAGCGCCGCGCTTGGGGGCGACGCTGCTTTCGCGGTGTCGAACGCGGTGGGCGGGATCGCCGCGCAGACCCTGTTTCTGGTGATCGCCGACCTGCTCTACCGGCAGACCAATCTGGAACATGCCGCGGCGGAGCCGGCCAACCTGTTTCAGGCGGTCATGCTGCTGGTGCTGCTGGGGCTGCCGGTGCTGGCCTTCGCGGGGCCAGACATGGCGGTTTTCGGTATCCACCCGGTCTCGGCCGTGCTGTTCGTGGCCTATCTCGCCGGCGTCAAGGGTGCCGCCCTGGTCAGCAAGGAGCCGATGTGGCAACCGGTGGAAACCTCCGACACCCGCCATGACGAGCCCGAGGCCGCGTCGGAGCCGCAGAAATCCGTCCTGGATGCCGTCCTGCGCTTTGCCGCGCTGGTCGCGGTGATGGGTGGCTGCGGCTTCGTCATCAGCCAGGTCGGGGCCACTCTGATCGCCCGGTACGGCCTTGCATCCAGCCTTGTCGGTGCACTGTTCACCGCGGTGGTGACATCGCTGCCCGAACTGGTGACCACGCTGGTTGCCGTCCGCCTGCGCGCGCTGCAACTGGCGGTGGGCGGCATCATCGGCGGCAACACCTTCGACACGCTGTTCCTGGTGTTTTCCGATGTCGCCTATCGCGAGGGCTCGCTCTACAACGCGATGGGGGTGAACAACCTGTACTGGCTGGCGACCGGGATGCTGATGACCGCGATCCTGCTGGCCGGTCTGATTTTCCGCCAGCGCAGGGGGCCGGGGCGGATCGGTCTCGAAGGCGTGCTGCTGATGGCGGTCTATGCCTCGGCGGTGGCGATCGAGGTGCATACCTTGTGACTTGACAGTTCCGGCCGCATCGCCAACAGACGCGGCATGGCGGCGAAATCGGGCAAACAACAGGTCTTTACCCTTCTGGTCGAAGTCGGGCGCAAGCGGGGCGACGGGCTGCCCGAGGGCGCGACCGGGGCGGCGCTGATGGTCTATGCCAGCGGCGTGAACGAGGCCGAGGCGGTGCATGAAAGCGTGGTGACATGGCCCCGCTCGCCGTCACCAGCTCCGGCCCCGCGGCGGCGGGCGTGGCCGACGGCCAGGAGATCACTGTTGACGCGCGCGCGCTGTGGGCCCGCGCGCTCGACGACAATGCGGTTGTGGTGGCGCAGGTGACCCCGTTTTTCGACTGAAGACGGGGACCGGCAGCCCCCCCCCGATGGGCTCCCGACTACATTTTTCGCGAAAATTAGTGTATGCATAACGGATATAATTCATCCGGAGGGGGGATTTCGATGACGGTACCGGAATGGGAAGTCACGCCGGTGGGCGGGGAGATACTGGTAAATACAACCACCGGATCTGGCCAGGAAAGCCAGCAGATCACCACGCTTGAGGGCGGCGGTTTCGTCATCACCTGGAGGGACCTGAGCAACGGATGGCCTGACTATGAAGTCCGTGCACAGGTGTTCGCGGCGGACGGCACGCCGGTGGGCGGAGAGATACAGGTCAATACCACCACGTCGGACACCCAAACCGACCCCGAGATAACCGCACTCGCCGGCGGAGGCTTTGCAATCACCTGGACCGATGAGAGTGGCGTGGATGGTGACATCCGCACACAGGTCTTTGCCGCCGACGGCACGCCGGTGGGCGGCGAGGTGCTGGTCAACTCCACGACGACGGGCATTCAGGCCGAGCCGCAGATCACCGCGCTGGCGGGTGGCGGCTTTGTCATCTCCTGGAGAGACGCCAGCAGCGGCGACGAAGACGTCCGCGCGCAGGTCTTCGCCGCCGATGGCACGCCGGTGGGCGGCGAGATACTGGTCAACACGACGACGGCGGGCAGTCAGGGCTCGCAGCAAGAGATAACGGCGCTGGCGGGTGGCGGTTTTGTGATCACCTGGCAAGACAACAGCCAGACCGGTGGGGATACATCCGATACTGCTGTGCGCGCGCAGGTGTTTGCCGCCGATGGCACATCGGTTGGTGGGGAGATACTGGTCAACACGACGACGACGGATGTCCAGTTCAACCCGAATATCGCGCCGCTCGCGGGCGGTGGCTTCGTGATCGTCTGGGAGGACCGGAGCAGCGATCTCGCGGATATCCGCGCGCAGATATACGCCGCCGACGGCACGCCGGTGGGCGGGGAATTCCTGGTCACCGCGACGACGGCACAACAGCAGTGGAATCCGCAGATCACCGCGCTCGATGGCGGCGGCTTCGTCGTCACCTGGCACGACAACAGCCTGGTCGGCGACACATCCCCGTCCGGCGTGCGCGCGCAGGTTTTCGCGGCCGACGGCACGCCGGTTGGCGGAGAATTCCAGGTCAACACGACGACGTCGGGCGGCCAGGGAACACAGCAGATCACCGCGCTGGAGGGCGGCGGTTTCGTCGTCGTCTGGGAGGACTGGAGCGGAACCGGAGGCGATACCTCGGGCCGGGCCATCCGCGCGCAGGTCTTCGCGGCCGACGGCACCCCGATCGGCGAGGAGTTGCTGGTCAACACGACCACCCCGGGCCATCAGTCCTACCCCGAGGTCACGGCGCTGCCCGGCGGCGGCTTTGCCATCACCTGGACCGATGGGAGCGCCGGTTCCACCGATGTCCGGGCGCAGGTGTTCGAGGTCAGCGGCGGCGGCGTCAACGCCGTGCCCGAGGCGACCGGCAATGACGCCATCGCCGCACCCGGGGCGGCCATCCCGCTGTCGGCGCTTTTCGACTGGTCGGATGCCGACGGCATCGAGGACATCGTCTCGTTCCTGGTGCGCGACGCCGACCTCGGCGGCGGCTATCTGACCGTGAACGGGGTGCCGGTCGCCGAAGGCACCGTCCTCGGTCCGATCCCGATCGAGGACATCGACGACTGGGCCTTCGTTCCCGGCGCCTTTGCCGGCGGCACGGTCGATTTCGCGGTCATCGACAGCGAAGGCGCGCAGAGCGCGCCCGCCAGCGCGGAGGTGACGCCGGGCTGGTTCGGGCTGACCGGGGACGGCAATGACAACCTGCTGGTCGGGGCGGGCGGCAACGACGGCATGAACGGCAACGGCGGCAATGACACGCTTTTGGGCGGGGCGGGCAACGACACGCTCAGGGGCGGGCCCGGCGACGATGTCGCGACCGGGGGCGCGGGCGCCGACACGTTTGTTTTCGCGCTTGGCGACGGCACCCTGACCATCGCCGACTTCGAGCCCGGCACGGACAAGCTGGCGCTGGCCGGCCTGCCGGGCGGGTTCACCGTGGCGCAGCTCTTGCCCTTCGTGTCGCAGGTCGGCGACGATGTCGTGATCGCCACCGGCGGACAGCGGATCGTCATC
>CAZNMK010000318.1:0-3897 GCA_964574045.1 uncultured Roseovarius sp.
CGACCGCGAGGGACCGGCGACGATCGCGGCCTTCATCGCCGAGCCGGTGCTCGGCGCCGGCGGCGTCATCGTGCCGCCGCGCGGTTATTTCGAGGCTCTCCAGCCGCTGCTGAAAAAGCACGATATCCTGTTCATCGCCGACGAGGTCATCACCGGCTTTCACCGCACCGGCAATCCGCTGGGATGCGATACCTACGGTCTGCGTCCCGACAGCATCTCGATGGCCAAGGCGCTGTCGGCGGGCTATCAGCCGATCGGCGCGGTGATGATTTCCGACGAAATTCACGATGTCCTGGTCGAGGGCAGCCGGAAATACGGCATCTTCGGCCACGGCTTTACCTATTCTGGCCACCCGGTCCCGGCGGCGGTGGCGCTGGAGACGCAGCGGATCTACGACGCCGACGAGACCGGCGCGCATGTGAACCGGGTCTCGGTCCGGTTCCTGGAACGGCTGCGCGCGTTCGGCGATCATCCGCTGGTGGGCGAGGCGCGCGGCGTCGGCCTGATCGGCGGGCTGGAACTGGTCGCGGACAAGGCCGCCCGGCGCAGTTTCGATCCCGCCCGCAAGGTCGGCCCGTGGGTGGCGGCCCGGGCAATGGAACACGGGCTGATCGTGCGCCCGCTGATCAACGACACGATCGCGGTCTGCCCGCCGCTGATCATCGCCGAGGCGCAGGTCGACGAGATGTTCGACGCGCTGGGCCGGGCGCTCGACGATGCGCTGGCCGAGTTCGATATCGCGGGGTGATCCGCCATGCGCGGCGACGAAAACCAAACAGGCGGCGGCTGGCGGGTCGGCATCGACATCGGGGGCACCTTCACCGATGTTGTCGCCCTCGCACCCGATGGCGGCACGACCCGGACCGCCAAGGTCGACACGCGCACCGACGACCGCGTTCTGGGCCTGCTCGCCGCGCTCGACGCCGTGGGCCTGGGCTGGGACGATGTCGGCGACCTCATCCACGGCACGACCATGGTCACCAACGCCATCGTCGAGAACCGGATGGCCGAGGTGGCGCTGGTGTCGACGCGGGGGTTTTCCGACACGCTGGCCATCGGCCGGCAGAACCGGCGTCATCTCTACCGGCTGGATCTGGAGCCCAAGCCGGCGCCCCAGGTCGCCGAGGGCGCGCGGCTGGAAATCGGCGGTCGCCTCGACCATGCCGGCAACGAGCTCGAGCCGCTGGACGATGCGGGCATCGCCGGGGTCGCGAAACTGATCGCCGACTCTGGCATCCAGGCGGTGGCGGTGTCGCTCTTGCATTCCTACGCCAATGGCGCCCATGAACGGCGCCTGGCCGATGCGCTGAGGGACCGCGTGCCCTTCGTCGCCCTGTCGCACCGGGTCAATCCCGAGGCGCGCGAATACGAGCGCACCGCGACCACCGCGCTCAGCGCCGGCCTGATGCCGCTCGTCGGCAGCTATCTCGACCGGCTCGAAGACATCTGCCCGAAGACGACGCATCTGCACCTCTTTCATTCCGCCGGGGGCATGGCGTCGCCCGGCGCGCTGCGCGAACTGCCGCTGGCGCTGGCGATGTCGGGTCCGGCCGCGGGTGTCGTCGCTGCCGGCAGGCTGGCCCGCGATAGCGGGCTGGACCTGGCGATCAGCTTCGACATGGGCGGCACGACCACCGATATCTGCCTCATCCGCGACGGCCAGGCGCAGGTGTCGAGCGACCGCGAACTGGGCGGGCGCCCGATGCGCCAGCCGATGGTCGCCGTCGATTCGATCGGCGCCGGCGGCGGCTCGATCGCGCGGATGGATCACGGCACGCTGCGCGTCGGCCCCGAAAGCGCCGGCTCGTTCCCCGGCCCGGCCTGCTATGGCCGCGGCGGCACCCTGCCGACGGTCAGCGACGCGAATCTCCTGCTCGGCTATCTCGAGCCCGAAAAGACCCTGGGCGACGGGCTGCGGCTGCGCCCCGACCTCGCGCGCGCGGCGATGGAGCCGCTTGCCGCCGAACTGGGGCGCACGGTCGAGCAGGCCGCGCTGGGGGTGATCGAGGTGGCCAATGCCGCGATGATGCAGGCGCTGCGTCGCAGCACGGTCGAGCACGGCATCGACGGGCGCGATGCGACGCTGATCGCCTTCGGAGGGGCCGGGCCGATGCACGCCGTCGCCGTGGCGCGGGCGTTTGGCATGGCGTGCGTGATCGTTCCGGCCAATTCCAGCGTCTTTTCCGCGCTCGGCTGCGTCAGCGCCGAGATGTCCTATTCGCAGCAGCAGACGGTTCGCATGGCGGTCGGCGACTGGGATGTCGCGGCACTGGACGGCATCCGGCGCGACCTGCGCCAGACGATCTCGGCGCCGCTGCGCGCCTCGGGTTTCGGGGATGCCGACATCGTGGTGCACGAGGTCGCCGCGCTGCGCTATAGCGGGCAGAGCTACGCGATCGAGGTTGCCGATCCCGATTTCGCCGACCCCGATGGCCTGGGCCGCCGGTTCGTCGGCCTGCACGAACGTCTTTACGGCTATGCCACGGACGAACCCTGGCAGATCGAGGCCGTCCGCATGCGCGCCTTTGTGCCGGACATGCGCGCCCGGCCGGCCGCACCGCCGGCGATGGCCGGCGCCGGGGCGCAGCCGGTCAAGACCCGGCCCTGCGTGTTCGATGCAACCGGCCCGGTGCCGACGCCGCGCTATCGCCGGGGCGACGTCGCGCCCGGCCAGACCATCGCGGGCCCGGCGGTTGTCGAGGACGAGTGCGCCACCATCGTCATCCCGCCGGGGGCGAGCGCATCGGCCGACGCGGACGGACACCTGCACATCGCGACCGGAGCGAGCCAATGACCCCCCGCATCGACCCGGTGACGCTCGAGGTGATCCGCAACGCGCTGACCGCCGCGGCAGAGGAGATCTCGCTCGTCGTCATGCGCTCGGCCCGCTCGCCGCTCCTGCGCGAGGCGGGCGATCATTCCTCGGTCGTCACCGATGCCGACGGGTTTCTCATCGCGCAGGGGCGCGACGTGCCCATGCACATGGGGGTGATGAGCTTTACCGTGCGCGAATTCCTGCGCCTGGTGCCCAGGGAAAGGCTGGCCCCCGGCGATGTCTGGTTCCTGAACATCCCGGCCATCGGCGGCAACCACCTGCCCGACGTCAAGGCGATCCGCCCGGTCTTTGTCGAGGGCGCCCTGGCGGGCTTTGCCGTCAGCCTGGCGCATTGGGCCGACGTCGGCGGCGCGGTGCCCGGCTCTTACGTGGCGGGCGCCACCGATGCCTGGCAGGAAGGGCTGCGCATCCCGCCCCTGCGCGTTTTCACCGCTGCGGGCGCGGACGAGGAAAAGCTCGGCATCATCCTGGCCAATGTCCGCGGCGCGCCCGAACGCAAGGGCGACATCCTTGCCCAGGTCGCCGCGACGCGGGCGGCCGAGCTGCGCCTGCAGGAGATCGCGCGCCAGCACGGGGCGGAGCTGTTGCAGACCGCGATGGCCGCCATCCACGACCGCGCCGAGGCGCAGATGCGCGCCGCCATCGCCGCGATCCCCGATGGCGAATACGAGGGCGCCGACTGGCTGGACGACGACGCCGGGGGTGGCGGGCCGGTGGCGATCCGGGTCCGCGTGCGGATCGCGGGCGACACCGCGCATTTCGATTTTCGCGGCTGCGACGACGCGGCGCGGGGGCCGGTCAATACCACGCCGTTCATCACCGCGGCGTCGGTCTTTTACGTGATGAAGGCGCTCTTCGGGCCGGAAATCCAGCCCAGCGGCGGCTGCTACCGCCCGTTCGAGATCGTCACCCGCCCCGGCAGCGTTCTCGACCCCGGGCCGGAAAAGCCGGTCGTGGGCGGCAATCACGAAACCTCTCAGCGGATCGCCGATGCCGTGTTCCGCGCCTTTGCCGGCGTCGTGCCGGAACGTCTCACCGCCGGCGGGCCGACGACCTCGGGC
>CAZNMK010000319.1:0-3870 GCA_964574045.1 uncultured Roseovarius sp.
CGCATCCACCCGCCCCGGGCCTGACCCGGGGCCTCGCGATCCCGAACCGAGGCCCGGGGGCCGGGGCGGGTCATCGAGTACCAGTAGCTCGGGTCGTCGAACGCCTTGGCGCAGCGCGGCCGGCCCCGCAGCGGCGTGAGCGGGCGGTCGGCAAGCGACTGCGCCAGCCACCCCTCCGGGCGGCTGAGCGGCTGCGGCGCCGGCACCACATCCCGCGACACCGGCATGAACCCGACCCGCGCATAGTAGCGCGGATCGCCATAGGTCACCGCCACGTCGGCACCGCTGCGGCCAAGCTCCTCAAGCCCGTAGCGCAACAGCGCCTGCCCTGCGCCTCGGCCCTGCCGGCGGGTTTCGACCGCGACGGGGCCGAGCAGAAAGACCGTGCGCGGGTCCCGATCATAGACCAGCCGCGAAAAGACGATGCAGCCCGCAAGCGCCCCGTCGTCCCGGCACGAAAAGACATGCCGGTCCCGTGCGGGCGTCGTCGTCAGCAGGTTCCTGACCACATCGCCGATCGACCTGCCTTCCTCCGCGCCCTCGGAGGCGACAAAGACGTCGGCAAAGAAACGGGCGATCCCGTCCGCGTCGCCGCTCTTTTCGGCCGCAAACTCCATCCGGCGCCCTGTGTCGGACTCGGGGGGCACGGGCCCGCCTCAGGCGGTCGGCAGGATCACGATCTCGACCCGGCGGTTCTGCGCGCGGCCCTCTTCGGTCAGGTTCGATGCGACCGGCTGATCCTCGCCGCGGCCGATGGTCTCGATCCGTCCGAAGGCGACCCCGCCTTCCATCAGCACGTCGGCCACGGCATTGGCGCGGCGTTCGGACAGGCCCTGGTTGTAGGCGGCGCTGCCGGTATTGTCGGTGTGGCCGAGCACCTGCACCCGCGAATCGGGATATTTCTGCAGGCTTTTCGCCACCGTCAGCAGGTCGGCGCGCAAGGTGCCGTAGACGGCGGAACTGTCGACGGCAAAGAGGATGTCCTGCGGCATGGTCACGATCAGCCGGTCGCCGGTATTGACGATGCCGATCTGCTGGTTCTCCAGGTCGCGGCGCAGCTCGGCCTCCTGCCGGTCGAGGAAGCTGCCGGCCACCGCGCCGGTCGCGGCCCCGGCGATGCCGCCCACGACGGCGCCCTTGCCCTTGTCGTCGGCCACCAGCGCGCCCAGCCCGGCGCCGAGGATACCGCCCAGGAACGCGCCCTGCTTGGTGTTCCTGTGGGGATCGGTGCCGCCCAGATGGGCGGGGTCGGTACAGGAAGCGACCGCCAGCAGCGACGTGCCGGCCAGAATCAGGATGGGGGTGCGTGCTCGGATCATCGTGGTGCCTCTCGTGCTGTGCCCGGTCTTTCGCGGCTTTGCCCGATAATAGGCGCGATCTCGCCCGTTCCCAAGACCAAAGCGCGCATCGGTCGGCACGATCCCGCCCATTTCGGGCATGCGCCACGGGAATTCCCCGTCAGGCGCCGCTTGCTGCGGTTTTTGCGGCCGGCATCGCCGCATCGGCGCGCGCCGCCTCCCACGCCAGCATCGCGCGCTTGACCGGCAGCCCCCAGTGATAGCCGCCCAGCCCGCCCGACTTGCGCAGCGCCCGGTGGCACGGGATCAGGAAACCGATCGGGTTGCGCCCCACCGCCGTGCCGACGGCGCGCACGGCGCGCGGATGGCCGATGGCGCGGGCGATCTCGGAATAGGTCGTGACCTGGCCCGAGGGCACCGCCATGAGCGCCTCCCACACCTTGATCTGGAAGGGCGCGCCAATGAGGTGCAAGGGCGTCTCGCGGCACTGGTCCGGCGCACCGGCAAAGGCCGCCGCCACCCAGCCGCGCAGCCGCTCGGGGTCTTCGACGAACCGCGCCCGCGGCCAGCGGCCGGTCAGATCGGCCAGCGCGCCGGCCTCGCCCACCTCGTCGGCGAACGCGATGGCGCAGATACCCCTGTCGGTGCCCATCGCCAGCGCGGAGCCAAAGGGCGTGTCGAACCGGCCCCAGCGAATGGTCAGCCCCTCGCCGCCGCGGGCATAGTCGCCGGGGCTCATCGCCTCCCACCGGAGGAAAAGATCGTGCAGCCGCCCCGGCCCCGACAGCCCCACCTGATGCGCCGTCGCCAGCGTGGTGAAGCGTTCCGAGAGCAGCGCCTTGGCATGACCCAGCGTCAGGTACTGCTGATAGCGTTTCGGCGACACCCCGGCCCATTGCGAGAACAGCCGCTGGAAATGCGCCGGGCTCATCTGCATTTCGGCGGCAAGCTCCGAGAGCGACAGCGCGCCGCCGGCGCGGTCGATCCTGTCGATCGCGCGCCGCATGACCTGGTAGTGATAGCTCGACTGCGGTCCGGCATTCATCGCTGCATTCCCTCTATCGCCAGCGAACCTAGCGCGCCATCCGCCGCCCCGCGACCCGAATGTTGCGCATTGCCGCGAATGCGGGCATGACAGGCGCCATGGCCAGCCAGCTCGACTATCGCACGATGCGCGAAATCTTCGCGCGCTTCGAAGCCGCCGACCCCGAACCGAAAGGCGAGCTCGAGCATCTGAACGCCTTTACCCTGCTCGTCGCGGTGGCGCTCTCGGCGCAGGCCACGGATGCCGGCGTCAACAAGGCCACGCGGGCGCTCTTCGCGGTCGCCGACACGCCCGAGCGGATGCTGGCGCTGGGCGAGGAGGGGCTGATCGGGCATATCCGCACCATCGGGCTTTACCGCAACAAGGCCCGCAACGTGATGAAACTCTCGCGCATCCTGGTCGACGACTACGGCGGCGAGGTGCCCAATTCCCGCGCCGCGCTGCAATCGCTGCCGGGCGTCGGGCGCAAGACCGCGAACGTGGTGCTCAACATGTGGTGGCGCCACCCCGCGCAGGCGGTCGACACCCATATCTTCCGCGTCGGCAACCGCACCGGCATCGCGCCGGGCAAGGACGTGAACGCCGTCGAGCGCGCGATCGAGGACAACGTGCCGGTGGACTATCAGCTCCACGCCCATCACTGGCTCATCCTGCACGGCCGCTATACCTGCCGGGCGCGCAAGCCCGCCTGCGGTGCGTGCCTCATCCGCGATCTCTGCCAATACGAGGACAAGACCCCATGACCAGCTACCAGGCCGTCGGCATCGGCAATGCCGTTGTCGACATTATCGCGCGCTGCGACGACCGGTTTCTTGCCCGCATGGGGATCGAAAAGGGCGTGATGCAGCTGATCGGGCCCGAGCGCGCCGAATATCTCGGCCAGAAAATGCAATCGCCGCGCCAGGTCGCCGGCGGCTCGGTCGCCAACACCATCGCCGGACTCGGTGCGCTGGGGCTGTCGACGGCCTTTGTCGGGCGGGTGTGCGACGACGAGATCGGACGCGGCTACGCCGCCGGCATGGCCGGCGCCGGCACCGATTTCGTCAATGAACCCGTCAAGGGGGGCGAACTGCCGACCTCGCGTTCGATGATTTTCGTCACCCCCGATGGCGAGCGGTCGATGAACACCTATCTGGGCATTTCCACCGAACTCGGGCCGGACGACGTCAACGGCGCCGTCGCCGGCAATGCCGGGCTGCTCTTTCTCGAGGGCTACCTTTTCGACAAGGACAAGGGAAAGGCGGCGTTCATGGCCGCCGCGCGGGCGGCGCGCGCCGGCGGCGGGCGGGCGGGCATCACGCTGTCGGACCCGTTCTGCGTCGACCGGCACCGGGCGGATTTCCGCGCGCTGGTGCGCGAGCTGGATTTCGTCATCGGCAACGAGCGCGAATGGAAATCGCTCTACCGGACCGAAGACCTGGGCGCGGCGCTGGAACAGGCAGCAGTGGAAAGCGGCACCGTCGTCTGCACGCGCTCGGGCCACGATGTGGTGCTGGTCGGGGACGGCGAAACCGTGACCGTGCCGGT
>CAZNMK010000320.1:0-3867 GCA_964574045.1 uncultured Roseovarius sp.
ACAAGTTCCTGCACGCGGGCCCCGGCTATGGCGGGTCGTGCTTTCCCAAGGACACCTCGGCACTGGCCAGGATCGGGCAGGAACACGCCGTGCCGCAGATGATCGTCGAGACCGTGATCCGCGTGAACGAGGCGGTCAAGGCGCGGATGATCGAAAAGCTGCGCGACCTGTGCGACGGGTCGTTCAACGGCCGCACCATCGCGGTGCTGGGCGTGACCTTCAAGCCCGGCACCGACGACATGCGCGAGGCAGCCTCGCTGACCATCGTGCCGGCGCTGGTGGGCGGCGGCGCCAAGGTGCGCGTGGTCGACCCGCAGGGCCGGCGCGAGGGCGAGGCGCTCCTGCCCGGCGTGGTCTGGTGCGAGGATCCCTACAAGGCCGCCCACAACGCCGATCTGCTGGTGATCCTGACCGAGTGGAACGAATTCCGCGCGCTCGACCTCAAGAAACTCGCGCGCAAGATGGCGCAGCCGCGCATGGCCGATCTGCGCAACGTCTATTCGGCCAGGGACGCAAGGCGCGCGGGCTTCGAGGCGTATGAGGGCGTGGGCCGCTGATCCCGCGCAGGGCGCTTCAGACGAAATCCACGAACCGCGCGAACGGCATCTCGCGCAGCCGCTGCCCGGTCGCGGCGAAAATCGCGCCCGCCAGCGCCGGCGCCGCGGGCGGCACCGGCGGCTCGCCGATGCCGGTGACGCGGTCGCCGGTTTCCAGCCCCCGCACCTCGATCGCCGGCACCTGCCAGATGCGCATGCCGTCATGGGCGTGGAAATTATCCGGCTCGGCGATGCCGCCCTCATAGGCGATCTCGCAATTCATGGCATGGCCCAGGCCCCAGATCGCCGCGCCCTGCACCTGGTTCTCGAAATTGACCGGGTCGATCACGCGCCCGACCTCGGCCGCGACCCAGACCCGTTCGATGGCGATGCCGGCGCCGGTGTCGCGCACCTCGACCACCTCGGCGCAGGGCACGCCGAAGCTTTCGACCAGCGCCACCCCGCGGCCCCGTCCCGGTCCGGGGCGCGCGCCCTGCCAGTCCGACATCTCTGCCGCCGCTTCCAGCACCGCGCGGGCGCGCGGATCGTCGCAAAGGCGCAGCCGCTCCTCCATCGGGTCGGCGCCGGCGGCCTGAGCCAGCTCGTCGAAGGCCGCGTTCCAGAAAAACCCGTTGGTCGAGGCGCCAACCGAGCGCCACGACGACACCGGCGCCAGGCCCCGCGCCCGGTAGCCCGTGACCCGGTGGTTGGGGATCGCAAAGGGCGCGTTCCACGCGCCGGCCACGATCTGGCTGTCGGGTCCGGGCACCGGCAGCCCCTGCCGGCCCATCTGCGACGCGACGACCGAGGGCATGGCGATGGACAGATCGAGCGTGTCGACACGGCCCCCGACAACCCGGCCGCGCAGCCGCGCCATGGCGATCGGGCGGGGATAGTCGCGGCGCATGTCCTCTTCGCGCGCATAGGTCAGCTTGACCGGCACGCCGGGCATCCGCAGCGCGACCTCGGCGGCGCGCCTCACCGCGTCATCCTCGAGCCGCTGGCCGAAACTGCCGCCCGACATCGGCGCATGCACGGTGACCGCCCCGACCGGCAGCCCGGCGATGCGGGCGACGTTTTTCCGCACGAAGCGCGGCACCTGGGTGCCGGTCCAGACCTCCGCCGCCGCATCGTCGATCCGCACCACCGCACCCGGCGGTTCCAGCGGCGCATGGGCGAGGTAGGGCGCGCGGTATTCCGCCACCACCGCCCCGTCATCGGCAAGGGCGGCCTCGACATCGCCATCGTCGCGCTTGCGGCTGTCGCGGCTGTCCTCGGCAAAGGCGGCGGACAGCGCCGACCAGTGGTCCTCCATGCTGCCAGGCAGGGGCGCCTTGCCCCAGCGGACCTCGACCGCGTCGAGCGCGCGGAACGCGCGCCAGGTGTTGTCGGCCACCGCCGCCACGCCGCCCGTGACCGGCAGCACCGCGCGCACGCCCGGCATCGCCTCGGCGGCCGAGGCATCGAACCCTTCGATATCGCCGCCCTGCGCCGGGTTGAGGCGCACCGCCGCGTGCACCATGCCGGGCAGGTCGACGTCGATACCGTAGGTCTGCGTTCCGGTACACTTGGCCGCCATGTCGAGCCGCGGCCCCGCCTGCCCGATCAGCCGCCAATCGGCCGGGGCGCGCAGGGGCACGTCCTGCACCGGCTCGACCCCCGCCACCAGCGCCGCCAGATCGGCATAGGGTATGCGGGTGCCATCGGGCAGGATCACATGACCCGCCCGCGTTTCGAGCCGCGCCACGTCGACCCCGGCGCGTTCCGCCGCCGCACGCTTGAGCGTCTCGCGGGCCGAGGCGCCGGCGGCGCGCAGCTTGACATAGCCATCCGGCACCGTGGTCGAGCCGCCGGTGATCTGCATCCCCATCAGCTTCATCATCGCACCCAGCGCGCCCTCGGCCGCGTCGTGCAGAACGCCGTCGCCCGGCACGGCGAACTCCGCCTCCTGGGGCGCCAGCGCGGTGTTCCAATAGGCCGGCGCGGGCGGGCCGGGGTCGACGCGCACGGCGCCCGGATCGACATCGAGTTCCTCGGCCAGGAGCAGCGCCTGCACGTGCCACGCCCCCTGCCCGACATCGGCGCGCGGGGTAATCAGGGTGACGCCGGCGGCGTCGATGCGGACATAGGGCGTCAGCGCCGCCTCGCCCGGGCCGAGGCCGGGCAACAGCGGATTGGGATGCGGGCGGCGCACCGACCAGACGCCGAACGCCGCCCCGCCCGCCACCGCGACCGAACCGATCAGCAATGCGCGGCGGGTGATCTGCCTCGCGCGCCCCATCTCAGCCCTCCCGCATCCGTCTGGCCGCGTCGTGAATGGCGGCGCGGATGCGGGTATAGGTGCCGCAGCGGCACAGATTGCCGCCCATCGCCGCGTCGATGTCGTCGTCATCGGGGTCGGGCGTGTTGGCCAGCAGCCACGCCGCCTGCATGATCTGCCCGGACTGGCAATAGCCGCACTGCGCCACCTGGCGGTCGATCCAGGCCGCCTGTACCGGATGCGGGGCCGCGGGCGTGCCCAGCCCCTCGATGGTGACGATCTCGCCGCCATCGGCCTCGCCCGCCGTGACCTGGCAGGCGCGCACCGCCTCGCCGTCCAGGTGCACGGTGCAGGCCCCGCACAGCCCGGCGCCGCAGCCGTATTTCGGCCCGCGGATGCCCAATGTGTCGCGCAAGAGCCACAACAGCGGCATGTCCGCCTCGGCATCGGCCTGGTGCGCCACGCCGTTCACGGTGATCCCGATCGCCATCGAACTGTCTCCCTGCTCCGCGACTCGCCCCGGCAAAGGATAGCGCGCCCGCAGCGGGATGCGAGCACGACGCGGCGTGACAACCGCGTGACAGCCGATCCCCGTTGGCATAGCCTTGTCCGATGCACCGCTGGATCACCCGCCTCTTCATCCTGACCACCTTCGGCCCGGTCCTGGTCTGGGCCGGTTGCGCCGGTGCGGTGCTGTGGCTCTCCGGCCCCGCCGGCTGCCGCATAGACGAGGCCGGCGTCTATCCCTGCACGGTGCTGGGCCGCGACATCGGCGAGACGGCGGCGATGATGGGCGTGCTGGCCGCCTGGGGACCGCTGCTCTTTGGCCCGGCGGTGCTGGTGTCGGGCGGGGCCTGGGCGCTCTATACCGTCATCCGCCGCCTGCGGCGCTGGCGTTGAACGCCGGGCCGGCCCTGCACACTGGCACCGCGCGCGCTTTGCCCTTAAAGAGACCGTCAGGAACCGCCAGCGACGGACGCCCCTGCATGCTCAAGACCCGCATCATCCCCTGCCTCGACGTGGCCGACGGCCGCGTCGTCAAGGGCGTCAATTTCGTCGATCTGCGCGACG
>CAZNMK010000321.1:0-3845 GCA_964574045.1 uncultured Roseovarius sp.
AAGGCGTACATCATCGCCGTCGACAGGTTGCGCGGGCCCGACCACATGGCGATGCGCATATCCTTGATCCTCCTGCTTGCATTCCGCCCGTCCGGCGTTCTTCTAGGGGCGGGACCGAGACGATGCAAACCGGGGGTTGAAGGCGATGGAACGGGATTTCTGGCACCGGCGCTGGCAGGAGGGGCGCATCGGCTTTCACGAGGGACGCGTGAACCCGATGCTGGCCAAATACCTAGGCCGGCTGGGGCTGGCGCCGGGCGCGCGCGTCCTGCTGCCCCTTTGCGGCAAGAGCTGCGATCTGGCCTGGCTGCGCGAGCGTGGCTATCGCCCCGTCGGCGCCGAGCTGAGCCCGATCGCCATCGCCGAGCTTTTCGACGAGATGGGTCTCGTGCCGCGGGTGACCTCCGCCGGGCCCCTGAAGCGGCACGAGGCGGGCGGGGTCGAAGTGTTCGAGGGCGACATTTTCGACCTGACCGCCGCTGCGCTGGGGCCGGTCGATGCGGTTTTCGACCGCGCCGCGCTGGTCGCCCTGCCCGATGCGATGCGCCCGGGCTACGCGGCCCACGTCAGCGCCATCGCCGGGCACGCGCCGCAATTGCTGGTGACGTTCGTCTATGACCAGGCGGCGATGGACGGCCCGCCCTTTTCGGTGACGGGCGACGAGGTCGCGGCGCTCTACGGGGCCGATTACGCGGTCGAGTTGCTCGACGACCGCGAGGTGCCGGGCGGGCTCAAGGGTGTCGTCCCGGCGCGGGCCGAGACCTGGCTGATGCGGGCGCGGGCGGATTGGGGCGTGTCGCGCTAAATCGGGAACGGTTCGACGACGGGCACGCGGCCGCCCGGGTGGGTGCGGAACGCGCCCGCGTCGTGCCGCAGGCACGCCTCAGGCGTGACGGGGGCGGGCGGGCGCGGGCCCGTCGCTGACGCGAGGGGCGGGTGAATCCGACCGGGCGCAATATGCTCCAGGGTCGACCCCGGACCTGATCCGGGGCCCCGCCGTCGTGAATAGGGATCCCGGGTCGGGCCCGGGACGGGTATCCGAAACGAAAGATCGCAACAGACCCTATTTCGCGGTTTCACGCCGGATCAGAGCCTTGTAGAGCTCCTGTACGGTCCGCGTCAGCGGCCCGGGCGCGGTATCTCCGATCCGCCGTCCGTCGATCTCGCTCACCGGGGTCTGGGCGCCGAAGGTGCCGGTCAGGAACGCCTCGTCCGCGCCATAGGTGTCGACCAGCGAGAAATTCCGCTCATGGACCGGAATGCCGTTCTCGCGGCAAAGGGCGATCACCTTGGCCCGCGTGATCCCGTTCATGCAGTAGTCGCCGGTCGAGGTCCACACCTCGCCCTTGCGCACGATGAAGAAGTTGCAGGCATTGGTGGTGTTGACGAAGCCGTGCACGTCGAGCATCAGCGCCTCGTCGGCGCCGGCCTTTTCGGCGGCGATGCAGGCGAGGATGCAGTTGAGCTTGGAATGAGAGTTGAGCTTGGGGTCCTGGCTCATCGGCAGGCCGCGGATATGCGGCACCGTCGCCAGCCGGACCGGGCGCGCGATCTGCGGGCGCGAATGCTCCATGACGATGGCCACGGTCGGCCCCTGCCGGCTGAGCCCCGGATGCTGGAAGGGGCGCGACTTGACCCCGCGCGTCACCATCAGCCTGGCATGGGCGTCCGACACCATCCCGTTGGCCGCTTGCGTCTCTGTCAAGGCGGAAAGCAGCTCTGCCCGCGTCATTCCGATGTCGAGGTCGATGGCTTTCGCGGCCTCGAAAAGCCGGTCCAGGTGTTCCTCGGCAAAGGCCCAGACGCCATCGTAAAGGCGCAGCCCCTCCCAGACCCCGTCGCCCAGCATGAAGCCGCTGTCGTAGACGCTGACCAGCGCCTGCGCGCGCGGCACCGGCCGCCCGTCGAGCCAGATCAGGATATCGGCGTTGCGTACGTCCTCTTCGGCCTGGTGGGTGGTCTGACGGTCCGCCATCGCGCCGGTCATCCCACCTTGCTGGCCGCCAGCACCGCCATGTTGAGGACGTCGCTCGCCGTCGAGTTGGTCGAACAGATCTGGATCGAGCGGTCGATGCCGGCAAGGATCGGGCCGATCACCGTGGCGCCGGCCATTTCCTGCATCAGCTTGGTCGAGATCGAGGCGGAATGCCGCGCCGGCACCACCAGGATGTTGGCGGGCCCGGTCAGGCGCTGGAACGGGTAATGCGCCTGCGCCCCCGGGTTCAGCGCGACATCGACGGTCATCTCGCCCTCGAACTCGAAATCGACGCCCCGCGCCTCCAGCACCTTGGGCGCGCGGTGCATCTTTTCGGCCCGTTCCGAGCGCGGATGCCCGAAGGTCGAGAACGACACGAACGCCACCCGCGGCTCGAGCCCCAGCTCGCGGGCGACCTCGGCCGCGCGCTCGGCGATGGTGGCAAGGTCTTCCTCGTCGGGCCACTCATGCACCAGCGTGTCGCTGACCAGCACGATCCGCCCCTTGTGCAACAGCGCCGTCACCCCCACCGCGCCGTGTTCGGCATCGGCGTCGAAAACGTGGCTGATCCGGTCCAGTACATGCGCCGATTTGCGCGTGGCGCCGGTGACCAGCCCGTCGCCATGCCCGTGCGCCAGCATCAGCGCCGAGAACACGTGCCGGTCGCGCGCGGCCAGTCGGTGCACGTCCTGCTGGTCGAACCCGCGCCGCTGCAGCCGCGAATAGAGCATCGCCTTGTAGGTTTCCAGATGCGCCGTCTTGGCGGCGTTGGTGACCTCGATCTCGGCCACCGCATCGCCGAGCCCGGCGGCTTCGAGCTTTTGTCGGACGTCGTCGTCGCGGCCGACGACGATGGCATGGCCGAAACCGGCGCGCTGGTACTGCACGGCGGCGCGCAGCACCCGCGGGTCGTCGCCCTCGGCAAAGATCATCCGCGCCTGCGCAGCGCGGGCGCGGGCGTTGATCGCGCGCATGATCGAGGCGGTCGGATCGAGCCGCGATTTCAGCGCCTGCTCATAGGCGTCCATGTCGACGATCGGCCGCCGCGCGGCGCCGGTGTCCATGCAGGCGCGGGCCACCGCCGGCGGGATGGTGTGAATGAGCCGCGGATCGAACGGCGTCGGAATGATGTAGTCGCGCCCGAATGTCAGCTTGCGGCCATAGGCCACGGCGACCTCGTCGGGGACGTCGGCGCGCGCCAGCCTCGCCAGGGCCTCGGCGCAGGCGATCTTCATCTCGTCGTTGATGGCGCGGGCGTGGCAATCCAGCGCCCCGCGAAAGAGATAGGGAAACCCCAGCACGTTGTTGACCTGGTTGGGATAATCCGACCGCCCGGTGGCGACGATGGCGTCGGGGCGCACGGCGTGCGCCTCTTCCGGCGTGATCTCGGGGTCGGGGTTCGCCATCGCGAAGATCACCGGATCGTCGGCCATGGACGCGACCATTTCGGGTGTCACCGCCCCCTTGGCCGACACGCCGAGAAAGACGTCGGCGCCTTTCATCGCCTCTTGCAGCGTGCGCAGGTCGGTCTTGACGGCATGGGCCGATTTCCACTGGTTCATGCCGTCGCTGCGGCCCTGCCAGATCACGCCCTTGGTGTCGCAGACGACGCAGTTCTCGTGCCTGGCGCCCATCGCCTTTAGCAGTTCGATGCACGCGATCCCCGCCGCGCCGGCGCCGTTGAGCACGATGCGGCAATCCCCGATCTTTTTGCCGCTGAGGTGCAGCGCGTTGATCAGCCCGGCGGCGCAGATCACCGCCGTGCCGTGCTGGTCGTCGTGAAAGACCGGAATGTCCATCTGTTCCTTGAGCGTCTGCTCGATGATGAAGCATTCCGGCGCCTTGATGTCCTCGAGGTTGATGCCGCCGA
>CAZNMK010000322.1:0-3806 GCA_964574045.1 uncultured Roseovarius sp.
TCGACCTCGACGAGACCGACACCGCGCCGGGCCCCGACGCCGCCCCGCCGGTGCCCGACTCCGAGGCGCCCGCGCCGCCCCGGGGCCGGGCGATGCAGACCCTTGGGGTGCTGGCGGCGCGGCGGCCGTCGCGGCTCTGGCGCTGGTTCTGGCGGCTCGCGCTGGCGCTTCTGGGTGCGGTGCTGGCGGTGGCGGCGTGGGATTTCGCCGCCGGGCTGATCGCGCGGGCGCCCGTGCTGGGCTACGGCGTCAGCGCGCTGATGGCGGCGGCGCTGACCCTGCTTGGCGTCATCGCGCTCAGGGAACTCGCCGCCTTTGCCCGGCTGGGGCGCATCGACGGCTTGCAGCGCCGGGCCGAGGCCGCGCTGACGGGCGACGACCTGGGCCGCGCGCGGCAGGTGGTCGACGGGCTCGACCGCCTCTACCGCGGGCGCGAGGACACGCGCTGGGCGCGCGAGCGGCTGGCGGAGGCGCGGGCCGAGCAGTTCGATGCCGCCGCGCTGTTGGGCCTTGCCGAGGCGGAACTCATGGGTCCGCTCGACCGCGCCGCCGCGCGCGAGGTCGAGGCGGCGGCGCGCCACGTCGCCGCGGTCACGGCGCTGGTGCCGCTGGCACTGGCCGACGTGATCGCCGCGCTCGGCGCCAATCTTCGGATGATCCGGCGCATCGCCGAAATCTACGGCGGGCGCGCGGGCATCCTGGGCGGCTGGCGCCTGACGCGGGCAGTGATGACCCACCTGGTGGCCACCGGCGCGGTGGCGGTGGGCGACGATCTGCTGGGCTCGATCGCCGGCGGCGGTGTACTGTCGCGTCTTTCGCGCCGGTTCGGCGAGGGGGTGGTGAACGGTGCGCTGACCGCGCGGGTGGGCGTGGCGGCGATCGAGGTCTGCCGCCCGCTGCCCTTTGCGCGCCTCAGCCGCCCCTCGGTGGGCGGGCTGGTGCGGCGCGCGCTGACCGGGCTCTTCGGTCAGTAGGCCGGCGGGGCGACCGGTCATTTGAAACCGGAAAGAAGCCGGGCGGGGGGCTGCCGTCGAGGCGTTCGCGACGCCGGCGCGAGGGGCCTGCGCGCATTCCCGCTGCACCCGGCCTGCGACCTCATGCGGCGGGTGCGCCGGGCGGCCGATATGCTATGCTCGCGGATGCAACCATTTTCGACGGAGGGGCCGCCATGACATCGAAGAAACCCGCCGCCGACACGACCCCGACCGGGACGGCGGCGCAGGACTGGATGGGGGCGATGCGCGAGATGCAGCAATCGGGTCTCGGCCCGCTGCGCTGGCTCGGCACCGCCTGGCTGGAAAGCGTCACCGAAGTGAACCGCGAACTGGCCGATTTCATGGCCAGGCGGATCAAGGAGGACGTGCGCACCCAGCACGAAATCCTGAACTGCTCCGACCCGGCCAAGCTGCGCGACATCCAGCTTCGCTTCATGCAGCGCGCGATCGAGGACTACACGGCCGAGACCGGCACGCTGACGGAGATGGGCAAGGCGTTCATGGACCGGGTGACACAGCCCAAGGACAGCTGACGGGGCCGCCGCCCCCGAACCGGTCCGGCGGCATTCATCCTGTGGTGTGTCGCACCCGACTGGATTCGCCTTCGCCCCGGCCTCCGAGCCGGGGCCTCAGGCGCCGGTCGGACGGGGCCCCGGGTTCAGGCCCGGGGCGCGCGGGCGTTTCCGATTGCACGCGACATGACTAGCGCAGCTTGGGGATGCCGCCCGCATGGGTTTCGCGCTCGACCACGGCGGCGCGCATCGACCGCCCGATCCGGTGCGCCAGCGCCGACCAGGCGGCGGCCTGATCGGGGCGCAGTTCCGCCCGCAGCACCGTGTCGAACAGCGCCAGCCAGGTCGAGAACATCCCCGGGCTGACATTGCCGGCGCGCAGATGCGCCTCGACCGGCGTGCCCTGATAGCGGCGTTCGTGCAGGATGGTGTTGGCCCAGAAATCGGCGACCCGGGCCTCGTGTGCGGGCCAGTCGGCGATGTGCACGGCAAAGATCGGCGCCAGCCCCGGATGCGCGCGCACCGCCGCGTAGAATCGCGCGACGACGCGCTCGATCTCGGGGCGGGAGACGTCGAAACGCGGGGGCAGGGCGGTGCTCATGCCCGGTATGTGGCCCGCGTGCGCGGTCCGCGCAAGGGGCTCTGGACGCGGCAGGGGTGCCGTCTTATAAGCGCCCCCGTGATGAAAGGTCTTTCCATCATCGTTCGAATTACATGCCCGGCGCTCTGATTGCCCAGAGCCGCCGGGAACCAAGGCGCGCCCGATGCCGCGCCGACTGTTTCGATACCAGACAATACAGCTGACGAGGGACGCATCATATGTGCGCCGAGACGCCCGATTACAAAGACACGCTGAACCTGCCGCAGACCGGTTTTCCGATGCGCGCGGGGCTGCCCAGGCGCGAGCCCGAATGGCTGGCCCGCTGGAATTCCCTGCGCATCTACGACCGTCTGCGCGACAAGTCCGCGGCCGAGGGAAACCGCAAACCCTTCACCCTGCATGACGGGCCGCCCTACGCCAACGGGCATCTGCATATCGGCCACGCGCTGAACAAGATCCTCAAGGACATGGTGGTGCGCAGCCAGCAGATGATGGGGCGCGACGCGCGCTACATCCCCGGCTGGGACTGCCACGGCCTGCCGATCGAGTGGAAGATCGAGGAAGAATACCGCGCCAAGGGCAAGAACAAGGACGAGGTCGACATCGTCGATTTCCGCCAAGAATGCCGCAAATTCGCCGAAGGCTGGATCGGCGTCCAGCGCGAGGAGTTCAAGCGCCTCGGCGTCACCGGCTGCTGGGACCGGCCCTACCTTACGATGGATTTTCGCGCCGAGCGGATCATCGCGGAGGAATTCCAGAAATTCCTGATGAACGGCACGCTCTATCAGGGCTCCAAGCCGGTGATGTGGTCGCCCATCGAGAAGACCGCGCTGGCCGAGGCCGAGGTCGAGTACCACGACAAGGAGAGCTTTACCGTCTGGGTGAAATTTCCCATTGCCGGGTATCGCCAGCAAATTGGTTTCCGCGAAGTCGGTGGTGAAATACCCCTTGTTCCGATTGAGCAAGCGGACCCCATCGACCAATGGCCCAGTTACCAAAACACGTTCGTTGTCATCTGGACGACAACGCCTTGGACTATTCCTTCCAATAAAGCCGTGGTCTTCGGCAATGACATTTCTTATGGCCTCTATGAGGTTACGGATACGCCTGATGAGTGCTGGGCCAAGGTCGGTGAAAAATACATTCTTGCCGACAAATTGGCCGAAACCGTTCTGAACCGGGCTCGCTTGACACCGGACATGTTTCATCGTGAACGAAGCGTCAAACCAGAAGAACTCAAACACTTCGTTCTGGCGCACCCCCTTGCCGGCGCCGAAAGGGGAGAGGGCGAATGGGACGATCCCCGCGATTTCCGCCCCGCCGATTTCGTCACCGACGATGAGGGCACCGGCTTCGTCCATTGCGCGCCCAGCCACGGAATGGAGGAATACGAACTCTATCGGTCCTTGGGGATGCTTGATCAGGTCATCACCTGGAACGTACTCGACGACGGCTCCTTCCGCCCCGATCTGCCGTTCTTCGGCGGCACACATATCCTTGATCGCAAGGGCCGCGAGGGCAACGCCAACAAGGCGGTGATCGACAAGCTGATCGAGGTGGGTGGCCTGCTCGCGCGCGGCAGGATCAAGCACTCCTACCCGCATTCGTGGCGCTCCAAGGCGCCGGTGATCTATCGCAACACCCCGCAATGGTTCGCCGCGATCGACCGCGACGTGGGCGACGGGCAGGACCGCTATG
>CAZNMK010000323.1:0-3783 GCA_964574045.1 uncultured Roseovarius sp.
GGCTTTCGAGGTTGCCGTAAAGCGCGTGCTGGACGTCGAGATGCACGCTCGAGGTATCGGATTGCTCGAGCAGCAGCACGCCGGCGGCGAACATGGCGGTAAAGACCACGCCCATCGCGGCGCCCGGCTCGATCCGGCCGACCCGGCGGACGGTCTCGATCAGCACCACCGCCACCACCGCGGCGAACCCCGCGCCCAGCATTATCGGCCAGGCCGACACCGCGCCGGTGACGAGGAACGCCAGCACGATGCCGGGCAGCACGACGTGGCTGATGGCGTCGCCGATCAGCGCCTGGCGCCTCAGCAGCAGGAAATTTCCCGGCAGCGCGCAGGCGATGGCCGCAAAGACGCCGATCAGCAGCGGCGGCAGCGACAGCGGCACGAATTCGGCGCCGCTCATGCCACCGGCTCCGGTCTCAAGGTGCGGTCCAGCTCGGCGATCTGGTCGCGGGTGAGCAGGGTTTCGAGCGGCGTCAGCCCGTCATAGCGCGCCGCCGCCGCCTCGTGCCGGGGATCGGCGCGCAAGAGCTGCCAGCGGCGCTCATCGAGCAGCGCGCGCGCGGCCTGGGCGCGCCCGGCCCCGGTGGCCACCCCGTCGGCGCGGATGAGGCCGCGCCGCCGCATCAGCCGCAGCGTCAGGCGCTCGTAGATCGGCTGCCCCTGGGCCAGCGCCAGCAGCCCCTGGCGGACATGCACCCGCGCCTGGTGGCTGCGGTGGCGCGCGAGCGCCGCCAGCACCCCGCGGCCGGGCGAAAAGAGCAGCGACACCACGAAGAGGGCGAACGCCACGAGCACGACGATCGGCCCGGTGGGCAGGGCGGGCGCGGTCGCCGACAGCGCCGCACCGGCATAGCCCGACACCCCGCCCATGACGCCCGCGATCAGCACCATGCGGCCGACCCGATCGGTCCAGAACCGCGCCGCCACCGGCGGGACGATCAGCATCGCCACGATCAGGATCAGCCCGACGATTTTCAGCCCGACCACCGTGATCGCCAGCGCCAGCGCCATCATCGCCAGCCCGATGCGCCGCACCGGCAGCCCGCTGGCGGCGGCGAAATCGGGATCGAACGACGCCAGCGTCATCGGCCGGCGCAAGAGCAGCGTCAGCGCCAGCACCGCGGCGCCGCCGCCGGCGATGATCAGCGCCTCGGATCGCAGCATCCCCGCCGTCGCCCCTAGCAGAAAGCTTTCCAGCCCCGCCTGCCGGCCCGCCGTCATCGACTGGATCACCGTCAGCAGCACGATGCCGAGACCGAAGAAGACCGACAGCACCGCGCCGATGGCGGCATCCTCGGACAGCCGTGTGCGGGCTGCCAGCCAGGTCACGCACAAGAGCCCCGCCGCCGCCGACAGGGCCGAGCCGGCCATCAGCCCCGGCAGCGCCCGGCCGTCGCCGCCCAGGGCCACCATGACGATGAACGCCAGGCCGACGCCGGGCAGGGTGGCGTGGCTGATGGCGTCGCTTACGAGCGCGCGTTTGCCAAGATAGAGAAAGCTGCCGGTGGCGCCCGCAGCGATACCCAGCATCGCCGCGCCCACCGCCACCAGCGTGGCGTTGTAGCCCAGTTGCAGCGTCAGCGCGTCAAGGAGCATCCCGCCGGTCATGGCCGTCCCTCAGACCGCCGCGCCCATCTGCGCCGTTGCCAGCCGCCCGCCATAGGCTGTGTGCAGGTTCGCCTCGGTAAAGGCCTCGGCGACCGTGCCCTCGGCGATGCGGGTGGTGTTGATCAGGAACACGCGGTCGAAATAGTCGGGCACGGTGGCGAGGTCGTGATGCACCGCGACCACGGTCCGGCCCTGCGATTTCAGCGCCTTCAGCACCGCGATGATGGCCTTTTCGGTGGCCGCGTCGACCCCGGCGAAGGGCTCGTCGAGCAGATAGAGGTCGGCGCCCTGCGCCAGCGCGCGGGCGAGGAACACCCGCTGTTGCTGGCCGCCCGAAAGCTGGCCGATCTGGCGGGTGGCGAAGCCGGCCATGCCGACACGGTCGAGACAGGCGCGCGCGGTGTCCAGGTGCGGCTGGCGCACCCGGCCCAGCAGCCCCAGCTGACGGTAGAGCCCCATCAGCACCACGTCGATGACGCGGGTCGGGAAATCCCAGTCGACGCTGGCGCGCTGCGGCACATAGGCGATGCGCGCGCGCTGGCGTGCCAGCGGCCGGCCATAGCAGGTGACCTGCCCCGACAGCGGCGTGACGATGCCGAGCGCGGCCTTGAGCAGCGTCGACTTGCCGGCGCCGTTGGGTCCGACGATCGCGGTCATGGCGCCGGGGCGAAAGGTGGCGTCGACCGAAAACACCGCCGGCTTTTGGCCGTAGGACACCGTCAGCCCGCGGATCGCCAGCGGGATGCCGGTCAGGTCTTCGGCCGGGGCCGGGCGTCCGTCTGCGGCGGCAAGGGTCAGGGTCATGCGCTCAGCTCCCCGCCGACAGCCGGCCCGCCATGCCGCGCGGCGGCACCCGGCCGCCCAGCGCCGCGGCGATGGTGGTGACGTTGTGGTCGATCATGCCGGGATAGGTGCCCTCGTAGGTGCCGGGCACGCCCATCGCGTCGGAAAAGAGCTCGCCGCCGATGCGCACCTCGTGGCCCTGCGCCGCCGCGCCCTCGACCAGCGCGCGGATATTGCGGTCGGAGACCGAGCTTTCGACGAAGACGGCGCCGATGCGGCGGCCGACCAGCATGTCGACGAGTTTCCTGATCCGGTCGAGCCCGGCCTCGGATTCGGTCGAGATGCCCTGGATGCCCACCACCTCGAAGCCGTAGGCGCGGCCGAAATAGCCGAACGCGTCATGCGCGGTCACCAGCACGCGCGCATCCTCGGGCACGGTGGCGAGGGTGTCGCGCGCGTAGGCGTCGAGGCGGTCGATCTCGGCCAGGTAGGCGGCGGCGTTGGCGGCGAAGACATCGGCGTGCCCGGGGGCGGTGCGCGTCAGCGCCGTCTCGACCGCGCGCACGGCATGGGTCCAGAGCTCGGGCACCATCCAGACATGGGGGTCGAACTTGCCGCTGTAATCCTCGTGGGCGATGAGTTGTTCGACGGGTACAGCCTCGCCCACGGCGGCGACGTTCCCGCGCGCGGCGAGCTTGAGCAGCAGCTCCTCCATCTGCGCCTCCAGGTAAAGCCCGTGCCAGAGCACCAGATCGGCGCGGGTCAGGGCGACGATGTCGCTGCGGGTCTGGCGATAGGAATGCGGATCGACGCCGGGGCCCATCAGCGCCTTGACCTCGGCCAGATCGCCGCCCACGCGCAGCGCGGCGTCGGCGATCATGCCGGTGGTGGCGACGACGCTCAGCGGCGCGGCGGCGGCACGCAGCGGTGTTGCCGCCAGCGCCACGGCGCCAAGCGACAGGCCGATGAAGGAGCGGCGGGTCGGTGTCATGGTCGGGGGCGCCTCCGGTTTCCGGTTTCTGACTGAATATGCGAGTCATTTGCAGCTTGTCAATGCAATTGCGAATTATTCGCACCTTTGTGCGATATCGGCCGGCGCCACCGGGGGGCTGCACCGGAACACACGAAAAAACCCCCGCCGGCGTGGGCGGGGGCAGGTTGGTGCCCCGGGTCTTGCGGGGCACCGGCGGAATTCTTTTTGGGTGGGGTTCAGTTCGGCCGTCCGGCCATCTCGGCACGGATCTGCTGGCGGAATATGTCGATCGACACCATCTTGCCCTCGCGCCTGATGCACCAGTAGGTCCAGCCGTTGCACGAAGGCGCGCCTTCGAGTGCGGCGCCGACCTGGTGGATCGAGCCGGTGACGTCATGGCCCACCAGCGTGCCGTCGGC
>CAZNMK010000324.1:0-3773 GCA_964574045.1 uncultured Roseovarius sp.
CCCTCGGGCAGCTGGCCGACGATCTCGGAATGGGCGTGCTGGCCGATCTGGCGGATCAGGGTCTTGCGATAGCCCTCGGGCATCCAGTCGCGCGGCTCGATCCGGTCGTCCGCGTCGACCCGGTCCTGAAAGGCGCGCTCCTGCGGGCTCATCTCCTCGCGCGGGGCGATCCCCTTGCCGGTGCTCCTGACCATCTGTGCATACATGCCGGGCCTCCTCGCTGTCGGTTCCTGGCGAATAACCGACCGTACGGTCGAGATAGGTTGCCCGACGATTCGGCGCAAGCAAAATGTTACCATTGGGTGCATGTTTCACCGGAATGTGTAACACGTCATGGCGCGGCAAAGCCCGAAGCTCGTGCCGGCCTGCGGCGACACCCGAAGCCGAGGTATGACCCGATTTTTGCGAAACAGTGGTGAGCCGTGCAGGATTCGAACCTGCGACCCACTGATTAAAAGTCAGTTGCTCTACCAACTGAGCTAACGGCCCACGTAGCGGGCTATCTAGAAAGAGGCGCCGGGGCGGTCAACCCATATTTTCCCGCGCCCCGCCGCCGCCGCTGGATTCGTCCGCCCCCCGGGGCTATATGCGCCCCATGAGCGCGCATGCGGATAGCGGACTGCCCTTCAGAAAGATGCACGGGCTGGGCAACGACTTCGTCGTGCTCGACGGGCGCGCGCGCGCGGTCGGGGTCACGCCGGCGCTGGCGCGGGCGCTGGGCGACCGGCGGCGGGGCATCGGTTTCGACCAGCTGGCGCTGATCGGGCCGGGCCGGGACGGGGCGGATGCGCATCTGGCCTTCTGGAACGCGGACGGGTCGACCTCGGCCGCCTGCGGCAACGCCACCCGCTGTATCGCGCGGCTTCTGATGGAGGAGACCGGTCGCGACCGGCTGCGCCTGACCACCGCACGCGGCCTGCTGGCGGCCGAGGACGCGGGCGGCGGGTTGACCGCGGTCAACATGGGCCAGCCCCAGACCGAATGGCAGGACATCCCGCTGGCCGAGGCGATGGACACGCTCGAGCTGCCGATCGAGGGCGGACCCGTGGCGACCGGCATGGGCAATCCGCACTGCACGTTCTTCGTGCCCGATGCCGAGGCGGTGCCGATGGACCGGTTCGGCCCCCGCTACGAGCATCATCCGCTTTACCCCGAGCGCACCAATGTCCAGGTGGCCAGCGTGAGCGGCCCCGACCGGCTGCGGCTCAGGGTGTGGGAGCGCGGCGCCGGGCTGACGCTGGCGTCGGGGTCGTCGTCGTGTGCGGCGGCCGTGGCGGCGGCGCGGCGGGGGCTGACCGGCCGCAAGGTCAGGGTCGATCTCGACGGCGGCACGCTCGATATCGACTGGCGCGAGGACGGGGTGTGGATGACCGGCCCCACCGCGCATGTCTGCGACGGGGTTCTGACGCCGGCATTCCTGGCGGGTATCGCATGAGCGCGCCGGTCTTTTCCACGCTCGGCTGCCGTCTCAACGCCTATGAAAGCGAGGCGATGAAAACGATGGCCCGGGAGGCGGGCCTCGAGGATGCCGTCATCGTCAACACCTGCGCGGTGACTTCGGAGGCGGTGCGCAAGGCGCGCCAGGAGATCCGGCGGCTGAGGCGCGACAACCCCGGCGCGCGCGTCATCGTCACCGGCTGCGCGGCCCAGACCGAGCCCGAGACATTCGCCGCCATGGCAGAGGTCGACGCGGTGATCGGCAACGCCGAAAAGATGCGCCCCGGCACCTGGGCGGGGCTGGCCTCGGGCCTCATCGGCGAGACCGAGGCGGTGCTGGTCGACGACATCATGAGCGTGCGAGAGACGGCCGCCCACCTGATCGACGGTTTCGGCACCCGCAGCCGCGCCTATGTGCAGGTGCAAAACGGCTGCGATCATCGCTGTACCTTTTGCATCATTCCCTACGGGCGGGGCAATTCGCGCTCGGTTCCCGCCGGGGTGGCGGTCGAGCAGGTCAGGCGGCTGGTGGACCGGGGCTTCAACGAGGTGGTGCTCACGGGCGTCGATCTGACCGGCTGGGGGGCCGACCTGCCGGCGCACCCGCGGCTGGGCGACCTGGTGATGCGCATCCTCAGGCTGGTGCCGGACCTGCCGCGGCTGCGGATATCCTCGATCGACTCGATCGAAGCCGACCCGCGACTGCTGGAGGCGATCGCCACCGAGCCGCGGCTGATGCCGCACCTGCACCTGTCGCTGCAGCATGGCGACGACCTGATCCTCAAGCGGATGAAGCGGCGGCACCTGCGCGACGACGCCATCCGTTTCGCCGAGGAGGCCCGCCGCCTGCGCCCCGACATGACCTTCGGCGCCGACATCATCGCCGGTTTCCCGACCGAGACCGAGCAGGCGTTCGAGAACTCGCTCAGGCTGGTCGAGGAATGCCACCTGACCTGGCTGCACGTCTTTCCCTACAGCCCGCGCCCCGGCACGCCGGCGGCGCGGATGCCGCAGGTGGACGGGCGCACGATCCGCGACCGGGCCGCGCGGCTGCGCGAGGCCGGCGCGGCGCGCGTCGCCCGCCATCTCGACGCGCAGCGGGGGCGCGCGCACCGGGTGCTGATGGAAAGCCCGCGCATGGGCCGGACCGAACAGTTCGCCGAGGTCGTCTTTGCCGGCGACCGGACAGAAGGCGCGATCGTGCCGGCCGTCATCGCCGGGCGGCGGGGCGGACGGCTGGTCGCCGCGTAGGTCGGCCGGCCGCGATTTCCTTTGGTTTGACGCGATCCGGCCACGGCCAGACCGCATTCCCGTTGCAGGATGCCGGCGGCTGCGCGTATCTTGCGCGAAACCGGAGGCCGGTGACCCACGTGCTCGACGTATTGCTGATAGGGGCGCTTTGCTGTCTCGTCTTGTATGTGCCGCTGTCGCGCGCGCTCAGAAAGGGGCCGCACGGGCGGGCGATTGCCCGCATCTTGGCGCGCCTGCGCGACAACGGTGCGGCCGGACGCGACGGGCCGGAATAGACCCGGACCTTGCGGCGTTGTAGCGCAGCCACGTAATATATCAGGCGCGGATTTGCACTTGACGACCGCCGCTCTCCCTATACGATAGTCGTGAGCAGTCGGTTATCGAAAATAGGGTGCAGGGGCGACATAGAACGAAAACGGCCCCCGCCTTTGTCAGTACAGGTTTTTTTTCCATGATCTCCGCAGGGGTGGAGCGACGGCGCGACAGCCGTGCGGCGGTCTGTCCCCGGCTCCTGCAAGAAGGAGGACACGCCTTGCTTTACAGTCTCGCAGCGACCCTGAGTCTGTTTGCGGGTCTGACGCTCTTTGGCGTCGGTTTCCTGGGGATCGCCGGCGTTCCGCCGGAGGAGATGCACCCGATCACGGTGCTGTTGCACCCCTCCGGGCTGGGCACGACGCTGGACCTCGTCTACTACGGTGTCCTCGTCTTTCTGGGTTCATGGCTGTCGCTGTGCATCTACATCAGGGTGCCGGCCACGATCGCGCTGGCGATGGTGCTGTCCAAGGTCACGTTCCTGGGCGATGCCTCGCAACTGGGCGTGCTGCCCGCGTTGGCGGTGTTCCTGACCCTGTCGGCGCTGTTCCTGCGCATGCTCACGACGACCAGCTGGCTGAAGCGCGACAAGGGCGAGGACATCTCCGAATCCGTCTGGTGACGTCCCGCGCCGCATGAATTGCGATGGACAGGGTGCCCGCGCGCGCCTAAAGCATGGGGCACCGGACCGGATACACTCGCCTGCGACGAAACGGCATGCGACCGCCCGGGTGGGCGCGAATGCGCCCGCCTTGGGGCGGGCGGGCGCATGC
>CAZNMK010000325.1:0-3771 GCA_964574045.1 uncultured Roseovarius sp.
CGACCGTAAAGGCGGATTCACGTCTTTTCAAACTTTTAGCTTGGATCGCGGCGCCGGATTGCTTATAAAGGGGGCACTGCTCGATAGGTTTCTTGCCTGTATGAAACCTGCCTCAATAACTTAACGCCGGCCTTGCGCCGGCGTTTTTTTTCGTCCTCGGGGCGCGGCGGCGAACCATCCCTGGCAACACGCATGTCCTGGCCGGCGGGCGGTGCGCATGTGCCGCGCAATATCGCGTTTCGTCCCGTCCGCAGCCGTGGCAAAAGGAGGCCGAAGCCACAAGCATCGGAGAACAGGCACATGCAACTCAAGGGCAAGACGGCGGTCGTCACGGGATCGAATTCGGGGATCGGCCTGGGGGTGGCGCGCGCCTTTGCCGCCGCGGGCGCGGACGTGGTGCTCAACTCCTTTACCGATTCGGAAGAGGATCGCCGCCTCGCGAGCGGTATCGCCGCCGAATTCGGTGTCGCCGCGCGCTATGTCCAGGCCGACATGTCCGACCCCGCCGAGTGCCGCGTGCTGATCGAAAAGGCCGGCGCCTGCGACATCCTGGTCAACAATGCCGGCATCCAGCACGTCGCCCCCGTGCCCGAGCTTCCGGTCGCCAAATGGGACGCGATCATCGCCGTCAATCTCAGCTCGGCCTTTCACACCACCGCCGTGGCGCTGCCGATGATGCGGGCCGCGGGCTGGGGCCGGGTGATCAACATCGCCAGCGCCCACGGGCTGCGCGCGAGCCCCTTCAAGTCGGCCTATGTCGCGGCAAAGCACGGCATCGTCGGGCTGAGCAAGGTGGTGGCGCTCGAGACCGCGCGCGAGCCGATCACCTGCAACGCCATCTGTCCGGGCTATGTGCGCACGCCGCTGATCGACGCCCAGATCCCCGACACCGCCAGGGAATACGGCATTTCCGAGGACGAGGCGGTCGAGAAGGTGATCCTGCTCAAGCAGCCGTCGAAGGAGTTCGTGACCATCGAGCAGGTAGCGGGCATCGCCACCTTCCTGTGTTCCGGGGCGGCCGACCAGATCACCGGCACGACGATTTCCGCCGATGGCGGCTGGAGCGCGCAGTAGGCAGGCGGGGGGTGGCTCGAACCGTAGTCGGGTCGCGGTTTCACCCCCACCCTTGGGGGCATTCCAGCATGTTGCAGCGGATCGGATTCATTCGCCTGCGAGCAGAGGGCATGCGCCCGCCATGGGCGGGCGGGCGCATGCCCGGCCCGCAAGCCGGCCGGACGGGTTGAATTCGAAAGGAGGCAATACAACCCGGACACCAACAAGAAACCGGGATCGCACCCGGTTCAGCCGCGCGGCCTGATGCGGGCGGGCTCGTTGGCGTCGAGATAGGCTTCCTGTTCCGGGGTCAGGTCGATCTCGTCGAAGCCGGTGATCATCGGGCGCAGGTGGTGGCGGAAACCGGGCGCCACCGTCAGCAGATAGACATGCACGATGACGAAGGCGGCGATCGCCCAGGCCGCCAGCAGGTGGATCTGGCCGATCCAGTAGACCAGGGTCAGCGCCTGCGGGGCGTTCTCCCACAGGTTCCAGCCCAGCACCAGCAGCCCGCTCGCCCAGACCGCCGGAAATAGCAGCAGCTTGAGCGCCAGATAGGTCAGCGCCTGCATCGGGTTGTGCTTGCGCCAGTAGGCCTTGCGATAGGGGTGGGGCTCGCCCCTGAATATCCCCCAGGCGTAGAACCGCGCGACCTGCGGCAGCCCGCGCAGCGTCGGCAGGTAGTGCACCCAGGTGCCGGTGGTCAGGTGCCAGAAGATGGCGAATACCCAAAGCGCGATCAGCACCAGCGCGGCGATGACATGCAGGTTGAGCGCGGCGCCGAAACCAAGCGTGCCGTGCAGGCCGCTCAGCCCCATGCCGGTGAAGAGCAGCGTGAAGACCAGCAGCACCTGCGCCCAGTGCCAGAAGCGTTCGAACCACGGGAATATCTTGACGCTGCGCTCAGCCATGACCGCCCCTCCGCCGGCCGATCAGCCGCAGCAGCGCATGCAGCAGTACGCCGCCCAGAGTGGCCAGCGCCAGCCCGATCCCGGCGATGCCGGCGGCGCTGAAGGGGCGGGTGCCGGGCAGGTTGATGCCCGAAAGTCCCGTCATGCGCCCGCCGGCGGCGTGGCAGTCGCCGCAGCGCAGCGCGTCCGTGGCCGGGGCGACCATGTGGGTGATCGGCCAGTACATATAGGTATCGACAAAGTCGTAGCTGCCGGAATAGGGCTCGTTCGCGGCTTTCATGCCGGCCGCGATCGCCCTGGCCCAGTCGAAATTCGTCCACAGCGCGGTGTCGGTGTCCGGACCCCAGACATGGGTATAGACGAGCTCGTTCAGTTCGGCATCGTAGGGCTGGCGCCCCTCCATCCGCTTGAACGGCCAGATGCGGCTCATGGCGCCGTCGGGGGTGCCGTGGATCGGGTTGATCTCGACCGGGGCGGACGGGTCTATCTTGCGCTCGGCGGTGGTGTACTCGACCGCGCCGTTGAACCAGGCATAGACCGGCGGCACGTCCTCGCCCCAGTCGAAATCGCCCTTGGTCGACATGTAGGTATGGCGATGGTCGCCGTCGGATTCCAGGTAATCCGAGATGGCCAGCGCGCGGCCTTCTTCGTCCAGCTTGCCGGCGGTCGACCAGTCCCACCAGGTCTTGGTCGCGACGCCGCCGCGGGCGAAGGCGGGGATGTGGCAGCTCTGGCAGGCCAGCGTGTCGGTGTGGTCGTCGAGCTTGAGCCCGATGATGCCGCCCCCGTGCGGGGTATCGGTGTGGCAGCTCTGGCAGCTGGCGGCGCGGCGCGGCGCGCCGGGCTTGGCCGGCCCGCCCCCGCCGACGGCGGCGATGCTGTAGCGCGAGCCGGACCAGCTGTGGCGGTCGCTGACATGACAGGTGGCGCAGGCGAAGTTCTCGCCCTGCGGCGACATGTGCACATCGACCGCGCGCGGCGGATCGTAGAGCGCCGAGGAAAGATCGCCGTGTTTCACGTTGTCGCCGCCGCCGCCGTAGAAATGACAGTTGCCGCAATTGTCGCGCCCCGGCATTCCCACGCTCTGCGCGGCCTCGGTCAGATCGACCGCCCGCGCCGGTGCCCCGGTAATGGTCTTGGTGCCCTCGGGCACCGGGGCCAGGGCGGGGTGCCCGGCGCCGGTGGCGGTCTTGGCGTATTGCCCCGAGCGGTCGTGGCAGGCCAGGCAGTCGGGGACGGCCCCGGCGGCCGGGCTCTGGCGCATGTCCTCCCAGCCATAGCCGGCGTGGCAGGAGGTGCAGCGCGGCTCGTTGCCGGCGACGCTGCCGCAGAAGGAGTTGATGACATGCCGCTTGCCCAATAGCTGCCCGGTGGCGGGCTGCTCGAACTCCCAGGTGAAATGGATCGAATGCATCACCTGGTCGTCGGCCTCGGTGTGGCATTCGAGACAGGCGCGCGTCACCTCCGGGCCCGAGGAGAACTGGCGCTGCAGCGGCTTGAGCTTGCTGTGATCGGTGGTGCTGGCCGATGGTGCGGTCCGGGCCCCGGGCGCGGCCGTCTCCTGCGCCGACGCGGCGAGCGGCAGTGCCGCGAGGGCGGCGGCGAGGCCGAGGGCCGCGGGCAGATGGAAAAGGGCGCGGGCGCGGATTTTCATTCTTCGATTGGAATATTTGCACGCGCCGCGTGCATTGATCTGGATCAACCCTCGCGGGGTTCTTCGCCGGCGGGCTTTCGCTTGCCGTTGGCCCCGTTCTGGCCCGGGTAGACCAGCCCGGCCGAGATCACCAGCTTGGCGGCATCCTCGATC
>CAZNMK010000326.1:0-3769 GCA_964574045.1 uncultured Roseovarius sp.
TGGTCCGGACCTGGTCGAGCTTGCCCCAGATCAGGCGGTGATCGTTGAAGTCGGTTCCACCGGTGAGGGCGACTTTGGGGCCTGCGGGGAGCATCACCTCGGTTTCCGCGCGGCGCTTGGCGGCCAGGAAATCGCGGCTGTCGATGAGCGCCGCGGTCATGTGCTGGCGATTCACCATCGAGCCCGTGCGGGGGCGCCAGGTCGATCCCGTGTGATGGACAAACTCGGTAGCGGCGTGATCGCGCATCATGTCCATGCAGTTGCGCCGTTCGACGAGGGTCAGGCCTTCAGCCGTCAGGCGCTCGAGTTCGGTGGATTTCACCTCGGAGCCGTCCTGCTCGCGCTGAAGGCGGCGCTGCACCTGCTCGTTCTCGTCGAGCGACCGCTCAATCCTCGCCGTGGCGCGGTGAAAGAGGTTGACCTGGCCCCAGAGCACCTCTTCGAGGTCGGGTTCCATGCGGGTGTCTTCAAGGCTCGCGACGAGGGCATCGAAGATGTCGGCGACGGCGACCGCAAGGCGCTGCCCATCGGGCATCGGGCGCGGATCGGGCTCATCAAAGGGGCGGTAGCCGTAAAGCTGCAACTCGTCGAGCGCATGGGCGGTCTGGGATGTGGTGTGGGCGGGTTCATACGTGTCGTCGTGAGTGTGGATCGTCATCAGTTTCTTGCCTCCGGGCCTGTCTCATCCGCGCGACAACCCGCGCGGCCTTCATGGGCTGCGAAAGCTGTCACTGGGGACGCCCCCTCACCCCGCCTTCGGGGCCGGAACGCATGTGGAGGAGGGCGGCAGGCAAGCTATTTGTTTCGCGATGCAAAGCGGGGGCTCGTCCCCCGCGGCGGAAATAGCTTGCCTGCCGCCCTTGATGGGGCATCCCCTTTGACGGCCGCCTGCCCATCTCTTGAAGGCCGCTCGGGTGTCGGGTGGATGAGATTGCCCGGGAAGAGGCAAAGCGACGATCCACAGCCAAGACAGGGATCCGTGACCCCTACCCCGCTATCCCGGACAGATCCTTACGGCGATGCTGCTCAGCCTGACAGGCGTTGGCGATCCTCTGGCCCGATCTGCCTTGCCAGATGCTGGCGCAGCGCCTCCTTGCCGTTTGCCCGGAGATCATCGTTGAAATCCCCGAGCCGTGGTTCCAGCACCCGTACGGCTATCCCGGCATCAAGGGCTCTGGCGCTCAACCTCTCTGCCGCGCGTTGCCCGGCCGGATCGCGGTCTATGGCGATGTAAAGGCGCTGCAGCCCCTCCGGCAACTGGACCGCCCCGAGGTGACCCGACGAGAGAGCCGCCCAGACGGGAAGGCCGGAGGCCGCCTCGGAAAGGGACAGCATGGTCTCGATGCCTTCGCCGACCACGAGGATGTCTTCATGCGGGGTCAGCCTGACGGCATTGCCGAGGAGGTGACCCATGGCCCGCCGCTGCGTTTTGACCGCCGCCTTGCCCTTGCCGTCATGCGCCAGCCAAGTCCGATGCACACCCTGCAGGGCCCCTGCCCCATCGGTGACCGCAGCGATCAATGCTGGTCGGGGAATGCTCTTGGTCTGGCCTTCATCCCGATACCAGCACTTCGGGTGGAAGCGAAGGGCACTCATCGTGCCCCCTTGGGAAAGGCCCCGGGAGCGGAGGTAGGTGTCAGCAAGCGTGCCTGCGACTGGCATAGAGGCTGCAAACAATCGCGCCGCTGCCGCTGGCGTGCCACCGGGGGCTTTGACCTTCTTCGGCACTGGTGCATCCGGGGGGACCGGCTGCGGACGGCCCAAATGCGCCCGGGCCTCGGCCAGAAGTTCGGGAAAGCGCGAGATCCCGGTTCGCTCGCGGATGATGTCGAGGAGATCGCCATGCAGTCCGACAGCCGCGTCCTGCCATTTGCCACGGGCTCCCGGTCCTGATGTGGGTCCAGTCAGCCGCACGAAGAGCGACCGGCCGGGGTTGTTCTGCAAATCGCCGACGATCCAGTAGGACCCTTCCCGCCGTCCGGCGGGAAGGTAGACGCGACACACGCTCTCTGCGTTCTCGGCCAGAGCGCGGATCACATCTTCAGTCTCGGAATACATGGCTCAGCACCCTCCACGCGCATGTAGTCCTGTCACGGGACAACGTGCAAGCAGACGATCAAGCACTGTGATGCCGCTGGAGTCTGCTGGGCAGAAGAGCCGCAGCTTCCAGGCGATGATCTCCGAGAAGAACCCATCTGCCTTCAGCCGGTCCTTGGCGGCACCCAAAAAGCCCGACAGCTCGATCCGGTTGACGCCCATGACGCGCGAGCGGTGCAGCTCCATCCCTTCGGCCAAGCGCACCACGGTCTTGCCCTCCAGAACAAGGGCATGGACCTGCGCCGCCGTGAGCTTCGGCGCATCGGCGGCAAGTGTGGTCGCGACCCAAGACGGCGAAACGCGGCGACCGATGATGCGCTGACCGTCATCGGTCTGCAGCCGGTAGACGCGGGTTTCATCCTGGGGGAGCTGCTTCCAGATCGGCAGCAAGAGGCCCGCCACGATATGCAGGGTGGTTTCCGAGAACTCCGGCACTTCAGCCAGTTCTGCCGTCCAGGCTTCAGTAAAGGCCGCGCGGTCGGCTTCCAGCCAGTGTGTGTCGTCCATGATTTTGGCCGGCACCGTGCTGGCCTCCGTCGGGCGGATCAGCCGCAGGCGGGGTTCGATGGTGCCGTCGTCCAGCATCAGGCTGGTGGCGGGCACCTGCACGGCGGCCCGGCCCGAGCGGCTGTTGACGAGAAGGCGAGCCTTGGGATCGTCGAGCCAGTCGAGCGCATCCGCCAGTGACAGCGGTGTATTGCGCTGCTTTTGCGCGATGGTCAGAAGCTGGGTTTCCGCGCCGGAGCCGGGATGGGTGTAGATCACCCGCGCATCCGTGACGCGAAAGCTTTCGGCGCGCAACGTCTCGAGCCCGAGGTCGTAGACCCCGGCGGCGATAGCGCCCTCGATCCGTTGGTCGAGGAGTTCCTCGAAGGCCGCGAAGACCACAGCCTGCATGTCGATCGTCAGCGCCAGCAGGCGATTGAGGAAGGTCGTGATCGGCGGCAGGTCATCCTTCAGACCGTTGTCATCAGTCAGGCTGAGGCCGGTCGCATCCTCAAACGCCCCGAGCGAGCAGCCCGCAACATCGCCTCGATAGATGCGGCGGTAGAGTTGACGCAGGGCGTCGCGGGCATAGGGGGACTCCAGATTGTCCTCCGGCCGGAACAGACCCTGCCCGCCGGTCTGGCGCTGGCCGCGCGTTATCGCACCAAGCGTGTCGAGGCGACGCGCGATGGTCGAGAGGAACCGCTTTTCTGCCTTTACATCGGTCGCGACGGGCCGGAACAGCGGCGGCTGCGCCTGATTGGTGCGGTTGGTGCGCCCAAGGCCCTGGATGGCAGCGTCTGCCTTCCAGCCGGGTTCCAGAAGGTAATGAACCCGCAGGCGCTGGTTCCAGGCCCCAAGATCGGCGTGATAGCTGCGCCCCGTGCCACCCGCATCCGAGAAGATCAGGATGCGCTTCTGGTCATCCATGAAGGCGGCGGTTTCCGCGAGGTTGGCAGACCCCGCCCGGCTTTCGACGACGAGCCGCGCCAAATGACCCTCGCCCTTGCGCACGATGCGGCGCGAGCGGCCCGTCACTTCCGCCACCAGATCGGTGCCGAAGCGCTGGACGATCTGGTCGAGCGCGCCGGGGACCGGCGGCAGGCTGGCGAGCTTCGCGATCAGGGCATCGCGGCGGGCGACGGCCTCGCGGCTCTCGACGGGCTGGCCGTCACGCATGACCGGA
>CAZNMK010000327.1:0-3755 GCA_964574045.1 uncultured Roseovarius sp.
CGCCGCCCGAGATCGGCACGACGGTGCAGCCCAGCCGCTCGGCCCCGTAATGCGCGCCCAGGCCCCCGGTGAACAGCCCGTAGCCATAGGCGTTGTGGACGATATCGCCCGGCCGCGCGCCCGCCGCCGCCATCGACCGCGCCATCAGATCGGCCCAGCGGTCGATGTCGCCGGCGGTATAGCCGACCACGGTGGGTTTGCCGGTGGTGCCCGACGAGGCGTGCAGCCGCCGCAGATCGGTGCGCGGGACGGCGAACATGCCGAACGGATAGGTGTCGCGCAGATCGGTCTTGAGCGTGAACGGAAAGCGCCGCAGGTCGTCGAGCGACTTCAGGTCGTCGGGCGCCACCCCGGCGGCCGCGAATGCCTTGGCGTAGAAGGGCGAGTTCGCGCAGGCATGCCCGAGCGTCCACCTGAGCCGTTCGAGCTGCAGCTCGCGCAACTTGTCGCGCGGCATCGTTTCGGCCGCGCGGTCCAGCATGAACCCGTCGTCGCCGGTTTCGGGTCTTGTCTTTTCTGCCACTGTCATGGCCTAACCTCCCTGTCCTGGTCCGAATGGGCAGCCTCCAGGCCCGTCCTGACCGACTCCGCTAGCGCGGCACTGTCCGCGCCGAGACGGGCGGAATACTCCGCCAGCGTCTGCCCGAGATGGCGAAAACCGCGATGGCGGGTCTCGCCGTAGCCGCGCACCCAGGCGGCCAGTTCCGCCGTGTCGCACGCCAGCGCGTAATCCACTCCGGCCGCCGCAATGATGGCGCCGACCCATTGTTCGATCAACGCCTGTTCCTGCCGGTAGCGCGCCGTCCACGGCCGCCAGCGCCTGAGCCGCGACAACAGCCGCAGCGACAGCCAGCCCAGCGGGCCGGTGGTGCGCAGCCTGATCGCCATCCCGCGCCCGTAAACGACCGGCCGCTCGCGCCCCAGAAGCGGCGCGAACGGCGCCGGCAGCATACCGAGCAGTTCCTCGCGTCCGGGCTTGAGGAATTCGTGCACCGTCAGCGGCGCGCCCTCGGGCACGCCCAGTTCGCGGCGGATGCGCGCCAGACGCCCGGGCCGGGTCTTGAGCTGCGCCACGCGGATCACGTCCTCGAACGCCATCCACGCCCCCAGCCGCCGCGCGGCGAGCCGCGTCAGCTGCCAGCCGCGCTCGGCGCTGTCGGCCCTGGCGATGCGCCCCAGCCGGTCGAGATAGAGCCGTGCATAGGCGTCGCCCTGATAGTCGCAAAGCCGCGCCGCGCCGTGTCCGGCCATCTCGCGCGCGGGGACGGGGAGCGTTTCCACCTCGGCCGCGAGGCCCTTCGGCGCGGGGTCGAAGCCCGCGCCCGCGGCCGCGACCGGGTCGGGCGCGGTCTTGGGCAGGCGGCGCCCGGCCTCGAAACCGGCGAGGTTGGCCTTGACCGCCTTGCCCGATCCGGCGATCGCGGCGCGGCATGCCTCGTAGCCGAAGGGCAGCACGCCGCTGGCCGAGAGCGCCCCGAACATCAGCGCGTTGGGCGCGGCGCCGGTTTCCTCGGCCGCCTTCTTCAGGTCGATGGTCTGCAGGCTGCGCGCCCGCTGTTCCAGCGCCGCCAGCACCGGCGCGGCATCGCGGATGCCGTTGCCCGGCAGCACCTTTTCGGCAGTGCTGATGACCCGGTCGCGGGCGGTGATGACGGCGGTCTCGGCCCCCACCAGCCCGGAGGCCAGGGCGCGGCCCGCCTCCATCGGCTCGAACGACAGCAGCAGGTCGACCGATCCGGCGGCGGGGTAGATCGAGAAATGCCGCCCGCCGGCACCGTCGCGCCGGGGGTAGACCTCGAAATAATAGGTGGTTGCGCCGGTGCGCTGCGCGACGCCCGGGATCGAGGTCGCCTGCGCCGCCAGCCCCTCGGCGCGCGCCGCCGAAACCAGCCAGTCGACCAGCACGCCGCCGCCCTGCCCGCCCAGCGCCGAGATCAGGATACAGACGGGCCGGTTGCCGGTGCCGCTCATGACGCCCCCATCATCCGCAGTAGCCCGCCCTCGACCCGGTGGCGCAGCCGCGCCAGCGCGCCGGGGTTCCTGACCGTGCGCGCGCGGTAGAAGGACGGGCAGAGCGCCGCCGCATGCGCCGCCTCGCCGCAGAGGCCGCAGGCGACGCAGCTTGCGTCCACGACCGCCGCCGGCCCGTCCTTGAGCGGATCCTGCCCGCGCCGCAGCGTCAGCGACGGGCAGCCCGACAGGCGCATGCAGGAATGATCGCCGCTGCACACCTCCTCGTCGACGCCGAAGCGTTCGCGCCGCACCGCCTTGCCGGCGGCCTCGCGCTCGGCCCTGAGGCGCTTTTCCCGGCGCTGGCGGGCCAGCATGCATTCCTCGTCCGAGATCACCACCCTCAGCCCCTTGCCGCGCGCGTCGAGCGCGGCGCGCAGCGCCCTGAGCGATTGCGACACCTTGTAGGCGTTGACGCGCCTGATCCAGCCGATCCCCATCGAGCGCAGCACCCGCTCGATCGAAAGCTTCACCGGCCGGCCCCAGGCGGTCGACCCGGTCGAGGGCACATGCTGCTGGCCGGTGGCCGAGGCATAGCCGTTCTCGAGCACCACCAGCACCGATTCGTGCCCGTTCCAATGCGCGTTGGCCGCCCCGGTCGTAAGCCCCCCGTGCCAGAAACCGCCATCGCCCATCACCGCCACCGCCGGTTGCTTGAGCGGCGGCGCCACAGCGCCGCCCGAGGCCAGGCTCAGCCCGTAGCCCAGCACCGTCGAGCCGGTGTTGAAGGGCGGCAGCGTCGAGAAGGTGTTGCAGCCGATGTCCGAGGAAATGTGGAACTTGCCCCGCTCGCGCTGCAGGAGCTTGAGCGCGGTGAAGACCGGACGCTCGGGGCAGCCGGTGCAGAACGAGGGCGGGCGCGGCGGCGGCGCGGTGGCATCCAGCACGGCGCGGGTGTCGGCGCGGGCCGCGTCGAGCGCCTCTAGCGCCGCATCCGCGGCAGGGCCCAACCCGCCCTCGCCGGTATCCTCTTCGCCCAGGAACACGCCGATGCCGCGGCGCACCACGTCGAGCGTGTATTCGCCCGCCATCGGCAGGATGTCCTTTCCGCGCAGCCGGCAGGGCAGCCCGCGCCGGTGCAGGATTTCGCGGATTTCGCGCTCGATGAAGGCCGGGTTGCCCTCCTCGACGACCAGCACCGCGTCCTTGCCGTCCATGAACTCGGCGATCTGGTCGGGCACCAGCGGGTTGATGGCGTTGAGCACCAGGAGCGGCACCGGGTTTTCCTCGTCCGCGCCGGTCGCGCCCAGAAGCCCCAGCGCGCGCACGACCGAGCCGTAGGTGCCCCCCTGCAGCACGATGCCGAGCCGCTCGCGCCGGCCCGGTTCGATCTCGTTGATGCCGTGCTCGACGATGAAGCGCTGCGCCGCCGGCAGGCGGGTTTCGAACTTGTCGCGCTCCTGGGCGTAGCTCGCCGGCGGCAGCACGATGGTATCGGTGGTCTGGATCGCGGCGGGCAGCGGGTGGTGCGGGCTGAACTCGGGCGCGCGGTTGTCCTTGCAGGTGAACGAGCCGGTCATGTGCGCGGCGCGGATGCGCAGGCTCATGATGACCGGCAGGCGCGCGGCCTCGGAAAGCTCGAACGCCTGTTCGGTCAGTTCCACCAGCCGGTCCATGTCGTAGCGCGGGTCCAGAAGCGGGATCGAGGACTTGAGCGCGGTGGCGTGGGTGCGTTCCTGGATGACGCTGGCGCCCTCGCCGTAATCCTCGCCGACCACGATCAGCGCGCCGCCCTTGACGCCGGC
>CAZNMK010000328.1:0-3743 GCA_964574045.1 uncultured Roseovarius sp.
GTGCGGCCGCCGGCGCGCACGTTGGTGGCGGTGCGCGCGATCGCGCCGGTGGCGGGCAGGCCGCCGAAGAGGGCCGAGCCGAGATTGGCCGCGCCCTGTGCCAGCAGTTCGGCATTGGGGCGGTGGCGGCCGCCGATCATGCGGTCGGCGACCATCGCCGACAGAAGCGATTCGACGCCGGCAAGGAAAGCGATCACCAGCGCCGAGGGCAGCAGTTCGATCATCCGCTCGGGCGTGACCGCGGGCAGGGAGGGCATTGGCAGGCTGCGCGGCAACTCGCCGAAACGCGACTGAATCGTATCGACCGGCAGCGCCGCCAGCGCCACCACGGCCGAGGTGGCCGTCACCGCGACGATCAGCCCCGGCAGGCGCGGGAACGCCCGACGCATCGCCACGATCAGGACCACCGTGACGACGCCGATCAGGGCCGCGGCCGGGTTGAAGGTGTCGCGCACCTGCCAGAGCGCCGCGATCTTGGCAAGGAAATCGGCCGGCACCGCGTCGGCTGAGAGCCCGAGGAAATCCTTGATCTGGCTTGCCGCGATGACCACGGCGATACCGAGGGTAAAACCGTTGACGACCGGCTCGGGCACCAGCTGGATGAGCCGCCCGGCGCGCAGGAACCCGCCGACCAGCAGGATCGCGCCCGCCATCAGCGTGGCGATCACGAGACCGTCATAACCGTGATCGGCGATGACCCCGTAGACGACGACGATAAAGGCGCCGGTCGGACCGCCGATCTGTACCCGGCTGCCGCCGACGAGCGAGATCAGAAACCCGGCGACGACCGCCGTCACCAGCCCCTTGGCGGGATCGGCTCCCGAGGCGATGGCGATGGCGAGGCTGAGCGGCAGCGCCACCATCGCGACGGTGACGCCGGCAAGGATGTCGGCCACGAATGCCGGGCGGTTGTAGTCCCGGATTGTGGTCAGGATTTTCGGTTGTCTGGGCAAGATGGGGATCCGGTAGCCGGAGAATGCGTATCCGGCACCTCCATAGACCCGCGCGCTGGCGGGTGCGAGCGGGCGTTTCGTCGCTGTCCCCGCTGCCCCTTCATCGGTATCGGCGAATGTGATCCGCGGGGTCGTTTCCGGCGTAAATCGATTCGACATTGGGAATTTCCGCCGCAACGCATTATGTGATAGGGGCGGCGACAGCAGGAAAGGGGCCGTCGATGAACATCCACACCGTCAAGGCGGGGCGCAGGGTCGGGCGCGAGGATGCCCGGGAGGCGCTTTCGGTGCTGCGCGCCTGGGCGGAGAACGCCAGCGCCGAAGAGGTGGCCGACCTCGATCCGGCCGCCGTTCGGCTCTTGCAGCGCGGCACGGCCGCGGACTATCCCGCGCTCGCCCGGGACTATCCCGCCGATTTCGCGCCCGATGGCGCCTATCTCGCGTCGATGCCCGATCTGCAGAACGGGCCGGCATCGCTGATCCGGGGTGCGCGCCAGCATCTGCAGCATGTCGGCATCTCGAATTTCCGCCTGCCGATCCGCTTTCACACCCGCGACAACGGCGATCTGACGCTGGAGACCTCGGTCACCGGCACGGTCAGCCTCGAGCCCGGCAAGAAGGGCATCAACATGTCGCGGATCATGCGCAGTTTTTACCGCCATGCCGAAAAGACCTTCAGCTTCGACGTGATCGAGGCCGCGCTCGACGACTACATCGCCGATCTCGAGAGCCTCGACGCGCGCATCCAGATGCGGTTCTCCTATCCGATGAAGATCAGGTCGCTGCGCTCGGGTCTCGAGGGCTTTCAGTACTACGATTTCGCCCTCGAACTGGTCGATCAGGGCGGCGTGCGCCGCCGCTTCATGCATCTCGACTATGTCTATTCCTCGACCTGCCCGTGTTCGCTGGAACTCAGCGAACATGCCCGCCAGGCACGCGGCCAGCTGGCGACGCCGCATTCGCAGCGCTCGGTCGCGCGCATCTCGGTCGAGCACGCGCCGGGCGTGCCGGGCTGCCTGTGGTTCGAGGATCTGATCGACATGGCCCGCCGGGCGGTGCCTACCGAAACCCAGGTCATGGTCAAGCGCGAGGACGAGCAGGCCTTTGCCGAGCTCAACGCCGCCAACCCGATCTTCGTCGAGGACGCGGCGCGGCTTTTCTGCGAGCAATTGCAGAAAGACCCGCGCATCGGCGATTTCCGCATCATCGCCAGCCACCAGGAAAGCCTGCACAGCCACGACGCCATCAGCGTTCTGACCGAAGGGCCGACATTCGAGGCCCAGAGCATCGACCCCAAGCTGTTCAGAACGCTCTATCATATCGGCTGATCCGGGCACCGCGGAGGCGGGCGAGAGACCGGTCCGGCGCTTTGCAACGGCTCCACGCGCCGAGGGCCATGCACCCCGTGCAACCCGGCCTTACCGGAATGGCGCTTTTCATGTCAGTAATGCCGACCTAATTGCCCAGCAGGGAGGGACCGACGCCAAGAACGTGAGGCTCCAATGGCTACTGCAAGCACCGATGTCCAAATATCCAAACCCGAACGGGGGCGTTTCGCGCGCGCCTACGACGCGTTTCTTCGCTGGATGGAAACCCATCACCGAATGTCGTCGCGCCTGGGCATGATCGAGGCGCTGGAGGCCAAGACCGACGCCGAGCTGGCCGCGATGGGCCTGCGCCGCGAAAACATCGTGCACCACGTCTTTCGCGACCTCTACTACGTCTGATCGGTCGGGCGGCACCGCCGTCCGGGTGACGCTTGACAGTTCATGACGGGGCGGCCAAGGCTTCGCGCCATGGACGACATTCGCCCCGTCGGATACATCATCGGCCTGGCGGTCATGACGCTTGGCCTGACCATGGCCCTGCCGCTGGCGGTGGACGTGGCCGAGGGGCGCGAACACTGGCCGGTTTTCGTCGAAAGCGCGCTCTTGTCCATCATGATCGGCGGGCTGGTGGCGCTCTCGTGCCGCAACGGCGTGCGCGAGGGGCTGACCATTCGCCAGGCATTCGTTCTGACCACCGGGGTCTGGGCGGTCCTGCCCTTCTTTGGCGCGCTGCCCTTCATGCTGGGCGCCACCGAGGCCAGCTTTACCGACGCCTATTTCGAGGCCATGTCGGGCCTGACCACCACCGGCACCACCGTTTTCGAGGGCCTCGACGGGCTGCCGCGCGGGCTGCTGTTGTGGCGCGGCATCCTGCAATGGCTGGGGGGCCTCGGGATCGTCATCGTCGCGCTGGTGTTCCTGCCGATCATGCGCGTGGGCGGGATGCAGTTCTTTACCTCCGAGGGGTTCGACACCTTCGGCAAGGTGCTGCCGCGGGCGGTCGATATCTCCAAGGGCGTGCTCAACATCTACCTGCTGCTGACGATCGCCTGCATCCTGTGCTACATAGTGCTGGGCCTGTCGCCTTTTGACGCCACGGCGCATGCGCTGACCACGGTCTCGACCGGGGGCTTTTCCACCCGCGACGCGTCGTTCGGCACCTTCGGCGCGGCGGCGCAATATGCCGCCATCGCGTTCATGATCCTGGCCAGCATGCCATTCGTGCGCCTGATGCAGGGCGTGAACGGCGATTTCCGCCCGTTTCTGCGCGATCCGCAGGCGCGCGCCTATGCCCTTTGGATTTTCTACGCCTTCGCTTTCGCGGTGCTCTATGAGCTGGCGGTCAGCGGCCGGATAACCGAGCCGGCGGCGCGCGAGCGGCTCTTCAACCTCGCCTCGATCTTTTCGGGCACCGGCTATGGCGACGGCGACGTCATGGCCTGGGGGGCGGGGCCCTTCATGG
>CAZNMK010000329.1:0-1883 GCA_964574045.1 uncultured Roseovarius sp.
AGCGCCGGCATCACGAAGCCAAGCTCGGTCTGCCCCGCGTCGCCGGCGAACATGCCGGCGACGAGCGGGTCGAGAACGCGCTCGGCGAATTCCGCGCCGAACCGCCGCGTGCCGAATTCGGCCACGGTTTCCCCGGCATCGCCGTCGCCGCGGGGCTGCCAGATTTCGGCGATCAGGCGCGCGCGCGCGCCAAAAGAGAGATAGCCGGAGGTCAGAAAGGCCAGCGGGCTCAGCCCGATCCCGGCGAGGCGTCCGTCTTTCGTCAGGTAGCGTTTGCGCACACCGGGGCCAAGCTCGGTGCGCATCTCCGCCAGGCCCGGCCGCCCGGCCAGCCCGGCAACGCCGGGCATGGCGAGATTGACCGTGCTGGGGCCGTGCTCCATCAGGAAGCCGCCGATGCGCTGGGAAATCGCGTTGCCGCCGGCATGCACCTGGCGTTCGAGCACCAGCACGCGATGCCCCGCGCGGTGCAGCGCATCGGCCGCGGTCAGGCCGGAAATGCCGCCGCCGACGACGACGGCGTCAACCTCGGTCATGGTTCCCCTCCGCCGCAGCGGCGAAATCCGCGATACCCGCCGGGCCCGGCGGTTTGCCGCCGAAGCGCCGGCGCGCCAGCGTCTCCAGGTGCTCGGCGGTCACCGCGGCGCAGCCGGCCTTGCGCGCGTGATCCTCGGCCCGCCGGCGCACGAAGCGGCGCACGAAGGGCGGCACGCGCTCGAGCCGTGCCTCGGCCTGTGCCGTCCACGCGATGCCGGGCGCGGGCGGAGGCGCCGCCGGGATCCTGGCCCCGCCCCCGGGCCGGTAGGCGCAAAGCGCATCCTCGCCCATCAGGTCGCCGGTTGCCGCATAAGGCCGCGCGCGGCAGCCGCCGCAGACCTCGCCATATTCGCAGATGCCGCAGCGGCCCGTCAGTCGCGGCGCGCGGAGCCGGCCGAAGAGCGGCGCATCCTGCCATATCCCGGAAAACCGGCGCTGCCGGATCGAGCCGGCGGACTGCTCGATATAGGGGCAGGGCGTGACCTCGCCCCGCGGCGTCACCCGAGCATAGCGCGTGCCCGCCAGACAGCCGCCGGCCTCGTAACCCTGGGCCATGGTGATCGGCCAGTCCGGGTCGAGCTCCAGCGCCATGCGCTTGAAATGGGGCGCGCATTTGGCCCGGATCATGATGTCGTCGGTGTCGTGCGCGGCGCGGGTCAGGCGGCGCAGCGCGCGGTCATAGCCGTCGCGGCTGATGTTGGCGACATGGCGCCCGCGCCCGGTGCAGACCAGAAAGAAGACGTTGAGCGCGACCGCGCCGCACGACCGCGCAAAGGCGATCATCGCGCCCAGTTCGCCGGCGGTGTCGTCGGTGATCGTGAAATGGATCTGCAAGGCCAGCCCGGCGCGGCGGCAGGCGTCGATCCCGGCCATCGTCCGCGCAAATGCGCCCGGCAGGCCGCGAAAGGCGTCGTGCCGGGCGGGATCGAGCGAGTCGACGCTGATCCCCACACCGCGCAGACCGGCATCGCGCAGCCCCGTCACCCGGGCCTCAGTCAGCGCCATGCCGTTGGTACCCAGCACCATCGCCAGCCCGAGCGCGCTGCCGTGGCTGGCTATCGCCTCGATGTCCTTGCGCAACAGCGGCTCGCCGCCGGTCAGCACCACCATCGTCTCGTCGCTCTGCCCGGCGATGTCGCCCAGCAGCGCGCAGACCTCGCCGGCGGTCAGCTCCTCCGGGTCGCTGGCCAGCCGTTTGCCCGCATCCATGTAGCAATGCGCGCAGTTCAGGTTGCAGCGCCCGGTCAGGTTGACGGCGACGACATAGGGGGGCGGCGCGGCCTGCATGTCCCAAGCCGCCACCCGGTTCCGGGTCTCCGGCCAGGGCTCGGGTTTTTGCCTCCTTT
>CAZNMK010000329.1:1893-3742 GCA_964574045.1 uncultured Roseovarius sp.
TCCCCCCCGCGACATCGCGTCTGCCATGGCGCGTTTCGACTCGGCGATGGCCGCCTCGACGTCCTCGGGCGCGATCTCGTCCCGCGCTGCCCCGGCCGCCGCGTCCTCGATGCGCAGCCTGAGCCTGTCGCGCATCATCTCGGGCACCCGCGCCAGCCGTGCCAGCGCCGCGGCGCTCCAGCGCGGGGCGGGGCGGGCGTCGGTCAGGAAGGGGCGCACATGGGCTTCGGTCACGCTTGCGGCATTGTCGCGCCGGGCGCGTTTTTCCGCCCTCAGCCGGACCGAGGCCACGACCGAGGCGTCGCCCGCCGTGGCGGCGAGCCTTGCCGCCGCCCCGCTCCAGCCGATGGCCCCGGCGGGGGCTTCGCTCCTGCCGCCGGAATGCGGGCAGAGCCTCGCTGTCGCCTCGTCTATCAGCGCGCAGGTGACGACGGTATGGCCGCTTTCCTGGGCAAAGCGCTGCACCGCCAGCCGCACCATGGCGCGCGCCATGTCCGGCACGCGGGCCAGCCTGGCCTCGGCCTCGGCGGTCCAGCGGATGGTTTCCTCGGCCAGCGCATCGAGCGGCGGCACGAAGGTGCCCGCGCCAAGCCAGACGTGGCACGGCGCCCCGCGCAGCAGGTTCTCGGCGTTGCCGCCTATGTCGAGCTCGGGATCGGCATGGATGCCGGTGCGCCCGATCAGCAGCAGGCTGGCGCCGTGCTCGGAAAGGTAATCGGCGATGGCGCGGTAGGGCTTGCCTTCGAGGAGCGTGCAGACCACGTCGGCGCCATCCCCGGCGGCGATCCGTTCGGCCAGCGCCAGGTGCGAGCGGTAGATCCTGGCCAGCCCGTCGTCGATGATCTCTTCGTGCAGCTTCTCCTGCTCCTTGAAGCGAAAGACCTTGCCGGCGTCGTCGCTCAGCACCCCGGCGATGCGGTTGAAGGCGACATAGTGGAAATAGGGATCGTAGGCGGCGACCGCGTGCACCGGCGCGCCCAGCGCCCGGCCCAGCGCGAGCGCCGTCTTCAGCGCGCCGAAGCCGCGCGGCGAGCCGTCGACGGCGGCGACCAGCGGCCCGTCGCCGATGGCGCGGCCGGCATCGCGGATCGTCAGCAGGTCGATCGGACAGCGCCGCGCGACCCGTTCGCAGACCGTGCCCAGCGCCAGCAGATCGTGTTCGCCGGTAGCCGCGGCCGCGACGATCTGGCGGTAGTTCTTGCCCTCGGGGCTGAGCCGGGCAAAGGGCACGCCCCGGCCCGCGCAGGCGGCGGCGGCGTTGTCGTGATAGCTGTCGGATATGATCCCCAGCCCGCGGGTGATCAGGGTATCGTGCACGGCGCGCTGATGCTCGATCCCGTCCTCGGTGCGGTAGCGTTCGGGCAGGCCGCCCTCCATCTGGCGGAACCGCCTGTCGTGCAGCCGGGCGGCATAGGCGTGGATGCCGGTGATCGCGCCGTCCGATGCGCCGGCGAGGCGCAGCGCCTCGGTCAGCGCCCGGTTGGCGTGGTCGGAGGCATCGAGCGCCACGAGGATGCGCTTGGGAAGCTCTACCGCATCCGTCGCACCGCCGGGGTCGGGGCCTGCCGTCGGGTCAGCCGCGATCGCCATCGCTCTCGCCCCCATTGCGCGGCCAGGACCGCGCCCGCCGCCGCCACCGGCGCCCAGTAGAGCGAATTGCCCACCGGCTGTTCGAGGCTGAGGAAATACCAGGTCGACACCGCCTTTTCGCCGCCGCGTTCGGCTCGCGCGCCGTCCCAGGCGGCAAAGGCGAAGGGCAGCGTCATGCCGGGCGCAAAGGCAAAGCCGCCCTGGTCGCGCGGGATCGACACCACCACGCGCCAGCGCCCGTCGCGGTTGATGCCGGCGC
>CAZNMK010000330.1:0-3711 GCA_964574045.1 uncultured Roseovarius sp.
TCGTGAGTTCGTGCGCCGCGGCGCGCACCTGCGCCACCGAGCCCGGCGCGCTTTCGACGGTGTCGGCCCACATGGTCTGGATCGAATCGATGACGACAACGCCCGGGCGTTCGGCCTCGAGTGTTGTCAGGATGTCGCGCAGCCCGGTGGCTGCGGCCAGCCGCACCGGCGCGTCCGCCAGCCCCAGCCGCGCCGCGCGCATGCGGATCTGCGCCGCCGCTTCCTCGCCCGAGACGTAGATGGTCTTGAGCCCCGCCTTGGCGAGCCGCGCGGCGGCCTGCAGCAGCAGCGTCGATTTGCCGATGCCGGGATCGCCCCCCACCAGCGTGGCCGACGCGGGCACCAGCCCGCCGCCCAGCACGCGGTCGAATTCCGCGAGCCCCGAGGCGGTGCGCGCGGGCGGCGGCTCGTCGGCGGAAAGATCGGAAAGCGCCAGCGCCGCGCCGCGCCGCGCCCCCAGCGCCTGTTTGCCGGGGCCTGTCGAAAGCGGCGCCTCCTCGTGAATCGTGTTCCACGCGCCGCAGCTTTCGCAGCGGCCCGACCATTTGGAATGCACCGCGCCGCAGGCGCTGCAGGTGAAGGCGGCGGATTTTGCCATGCCCCTTCCTGCCCGTTGGCGCGGTCGCTGGCAAGCCGTCGGGTCAGGCCCGGTGCGCGGCGCGCGCCGACAGGATCGAGATCGCCAGCGAGGCGAGGATGCAGAAGGTGAAGAGGTAAAGCCCCCAGGCGGTCTCAATCCGGCCCACGCCGATGCCCTTGGCGACGGTGATGTAGAGCGCGATCAGAAACACGTCGGCCATCGCCAGCTTGCCCAGCACCGTCAGCGCCGGCAGCACGCGCGCGTCGAGCAGGCCGAAATGCATCAGCGCCATTCCCAGCGTTTTGACATAGGGCGCGAAGAGCGCGAAGAAGGTGACGACAAGCGCCAGGAACACATCCGTTCCCCACAGCGACGCCAGCCCCGAGACGACCGAGATTTCGGAAAGCCCGAAGAGCGGCAGCACACCGGCGCGCAGCATCGGCGCGAACCAGGCTACGGGAAAGAGGATCAGGAGGGCGAGGTTGGCGTATCTGAGCATGGAGGATCGGTACGAGGGTCGTTTCAGGTATACGCAGACGCTTTCTTGAAAAGAAAGCAGTTCGAAATCTTTTCAGGATTTCGCGGTATCCCGTTCACCGCACCGCCTCTATCGGTCCCTCGGCGCGGCCGTGGATGAACTGGTCGAGATAGGGATCGCCCGACTGGTCCAGTTCCGCCACCGGGCCGGTCCACTGGATCACGCCCTCGTGCAGCATCGCCACGTTGTCGGCGATGGCGCGCACGCTTCTCATGTCGTGGGTGATGGTCATGGCGGTGGCGCCCATCTCGGTCACGATCTCGCGGATGAGGTCGTTGATGACGCCCGACATGATCGGGTCGAGCCCCGAGGTGGGTTCGTCGAAAAAGATGATCTCGGGCTCGGCGGCGATGGCGCGGGCAAGGCCGACGCGCTTTTGCATGCCCCCCGACAGCTCGGCCGGGAAAAGATCGGCCTGCTCGGGTTTCAGGCCCACCCGGCGCAGCTTCTCGATCGCGATCTCGCGCGCCTCGGCCCTTGGCCGCTTGAGCGAGCCGCGCAGGAGGCGGAACGCCACGTTCTGCCACACCGGCAGCGAATCGAACAGCGCGCCGCCCTGAAAGAGCATCCCGAAACGGGCGAGAAAGGCGTCGCGGTCGCCCTTGGTCACGTCGCGGCCGTCGAGCGTGATGAGCCCGCTGTCCGGGCGGATGAGGCCGAGGATGCATTTCAGCGCCACCGACTTGCCGGTGCCCGATCCGCCGATGATCACCAGCGAGGTGCCGCGCGGGATGGTCAGGTCGATCCCCCGCAGCACCCGGTTGCTGCCAAACGCCTTGTGCACGTCCGCAAGTTCGATCATATCGAGAAGAAGAGGCTGGTGAGAACGAAATTGGTGGCGAGGATCAGCACCGCCGCGGCCTCGACCGCCGATTTGGTGGCGCGCCCGACGCCGGCCGCGCCGCGGCCGGTGTTCATGCCGAAATAGCAGCCCAGGGCCGTGGCGATGAAGCCGAAGGCCGCGCCCTTGACGAGGCTCGAGACGACGTCGAGCGTCTCGATGAAATCGACCGTGTTCTTCAGATAGGTGCCGGGGTTGAAGCCCAGCGTGCGCGTGCCCACCATGTAGCCGCCCATCACCCCGATGACGTCGCCGATGCCCACCAGCAGCGGCACCATGATGAGCCCGGCCAGCACCCGTGGCACGGTGAGGTATTTCATCGGATGGGTCGACAGCGTCACCAGCGCGTCGATCTGCTCGGTCACCTTCATGGTGGCGATCTCGGCGGCGATTGACGAGGTCACGCGCGCCGCCACCATCAGCCCGACCAGAACCGGCCCCAGTTCGCGGACCATGCCGATGGCCACGATCTGCGGCACCACCGCCTCGGCGTTGAAGCGCGCACCGCCGGCATATATCTGCAAGGCCAGCGCGCCGCCGGTGAAGATGGCCGTGAGCCCCACCACCGGCAAGCTGAAATAACCAACGTTCATGAGGCTTTGCAGAATTTCCTTGAAGTAGAACGGCGGGCGCAGCATGTGGCTGAGCGCGTCGAGCGCGAAGAGCGCCAGCCGACCGATCAGCGCCAGCGTCCGCAGAACCATACGCCCGATCGCGGCGGGAAAGGCGGCAGCCCAGCTCATTGGCCGCGATAGCGCCGGGCGTAGCGCGGCCCCAGGGCGGTGAGGATTTCGTAGCCGATGGTCCCGGCGTTCTCGGCCAGGGTATCGACCGACTGGTGCCGGCCCAGCAGTTCCAGCGCCGCCGGGTCGTATCCGAGACCGGTGACGTCGACGCCGATCAGGTCCATCGAGATGCGCCCGGCGACCGGGCAGGCGGTGTCGTCGGCATGGAGATGCGTTTTCGGCCCCATCGCCCGCAGGATGCCGTCGGCGTAGCCGGCGGCGACGGTGGCGATGCGGGTCTCGGCGGTCGCGGTGAAATCGCAGCCATATCCCACCGTTTCGCCCGGCGCCAGCGTGCGGCACTGGATCACCGGCAGGTCGAGCGACACGACCGGGCGCGCATCGACAAAGGGCAGCCCGCCATAGACGCCGATGCCGGGGCGGGTGAGGTCGAAATGATAGTCCGGCCCCAGCAGCACCCCGCCGGTATTGGCCAGCGAACGCGGCACGCCCAGCCCGTCGGTCATCTCGCGAAAGACGCGCAGCTGCGCAGCGTTCATCGGGTGCTCGGGCTCGTCGGCGCAGGCGAGGTGGCTCATGACCAGCGCCGGGCGCTGTTCCAGCGCCACCTCGGCCACGGCGGCCCATTCGGCGGGCTCCATCCCCAGCCGGTTCATGCCGGTGTCGAGCTGGATGCCGAAGGGCGCCCCCGGCAGCGCCTCGACATGGCGGATGAGCTGGTCGATGGAATTGATCATCGGGATGAGCTCGGTATCGCGGATCATGTCCGCGTCCCCCGGCATGTGCCCCGAAAAGACATGGATCGCGGGGCCGGGCCCCAGTTCCTGCCTCAGCGCCGCGCCTTCCTCTGCGATGGCGACGAAGAACCGCCGCGCGCCCTCGCGCGCCAGCGCGCGCGCGACCTTGCCCGCACCGAGGCCATAGGCGCCGGCCTTGACCACCGCCGCCGTTTCGCCCGCCGACAGGGCGGCGAGCGCGCGCCAGTTGGCGCGGATGTCGTCGAGGC
>CAZNMK010000331.1:0-1514 GCA_964574045.1 uncultured Roseovarius sp.
TGCGCCAGCACCTCGACCGCGCGGTTCATGCCGACGGTAAAGACCTCGTCGGCCTCCTTGAGATTGGCATAGAGCCGGCCGTGCCGGACATAGGGCCCGTAGCGGCCGATGCCGGCCTCGACCGGCTCGCCATCCTCGGGGTGCGGCCCGATCTCGCGCGGCAGGCTGAGCAGGCTGAGCGCGCGCTCGAGGTCCATGTCGTCGGGGTTCCACCCCTTGGGCAGGCTGGCGCGGGGCGGCTTCTTGTTGTCCCCGGTCGCCTCGCCGCGCTGGACGTAGGGCCCGAAACGGCTGGTGCGCAGGCTGATCTCCTCGCCCGCGTCCTCGCCCAGCACCCGGTCGCCGGTTTCGGTCTTCTCGCCGCCGATGGGCCGGGTATAGCGGCATTCGGGATAGCGCGAGCAGCCGACGAAACCGCCCGAGCGCGAGGTCTTGAGGTGCAGCCGCCCCTCGCCGCAGAGCGGGCAGGCGCGCGGGTCGCCGCCGTCCTCGCGCCGCGGATAGAGCGTGGGCGCGAGTGCCTCGTCAAGCCTGGCAAGCACCTCGGAGATGCGCAGCTCCGAGGTCTCGGCGATGGCGGCGGAAAAATCGCGCCAGAAATCCGCCAGCACCTGCTTGTAATCGACGTCGCCGGCGCTGACGACATCGAGCTTTTCCTCCAGATCGGCGGTGAATTCGTAACCCACATACTTGCGAAAGAAACTCAGCAGGAAATGGGTGACGATGCGGCCCTTGTCCTCGGGGATGAGGCGGTTCTTTTCCTTGCGGACATATTCGCGCTCCTGGATCGTGGTGACGATCGAGGCATAGGTCGAGGGGCGGCCGATGCCGAGCTCCTCCATCCGCTTGACCAGCGTCGCCTCGGTGTAGCGCGGCGGCGGCTGGGTGAAATGCTGCTCGGGGCTGATCGCGCGTTTCTCCGCCGGCTCGCCGGTCGCGATCTGGGGCAGGCGCGCGCCGTCCTCGTCGTCGCCGTTATCGTCGCGACCCTCTTCGTAGATCCTGAGAAAGCCGTCGAACAGAACCACCTGGCCGGTGGCGCGCAGCCCGACCTGACCGTCGGCGCTGGCGATGTCGACGGTGGTGCGCTCGAAGCGCGCGGCCTCCATCTGACAGGCCAGCGTGCGCTTCCAGATCAGATCGTAGAGCCGCCGCTGGTCGGCGTCCGATGCGCGGATCGCGGCGGCGTCGCGGGTCATGTCGGTGGGACGGATGCATTCATGCGCTTCCTGCGCGTTCTTGGCCTTGTTCTTGTACATGCGCGGGGATTTCGGCACGTACTCGGCCCCGAAGCGGCCCTTGATCGCGTCGCGCGCGGCGTGCACCGCCTCGGGCGCCATGTCGATGCCGTCGGTGCGCATATAGGTGATCAGGCCGGCCTCGTAGAGCCGCTGCGCCGCGCTCATGGTCTGGCGCGCGCCCATGCCGAATTTGCGGCTGGCCTCCTGCTGCAGGGTCGAGGTCATGAAGGGCGGCGCGGGGTTGCGGCTGGCGGGCTTGGCCTCGACCGCGCT
>CAZNMK010000331.1:1614-3704 GCA_964574045.1 uncultured Roseovarius sp.
AGCTTGCGCCAGAGCACCGGCGAGAGGTTGAAGCCGACGAGGTAGTCGAGCGCGCGGCGCGCGAGGTAGGCCTCGACCAGCGCCTCGTCGATGCCGCGGGGGGATTTCATCGCCTCGGTGACGGCGGACTTGGTGATCGCGTTGAAGACGACGCGGCTCACTTCTGTGTCCTTGCCGATGGCGCGGCGCTTGCGCAGCGCCTCCTCCAGGTGCCAGCTGATCGCCTCGCCCTCGCGGTCGGGGTCGGTGGCGAGGATGAGGCGGTTGTCGTTCTTCAGCGCGTCGGCGATGGCCTTGACGTGGCGCCGCGCGTCGGTGTCGACCTCCCATTTCATGGCAAAGCCGTTCTCGGGCTCGACCGAGCCGTCCTTCGGCGGCAGGTCGCGGACATGGCCGTAGGACGCCAGAACCGTATAGTCGGATCCCAGGTATTTGTTGATGGTCTTGGCCTTGGCCGGGGATTCGACGACGACGACTGGCATGACACCTCTTTTTGCGACTCGGAACGCAACTTATGGCGGCGGACCATGTGGGGGTGCAAGGGAATTTGTCAATGCGGCAGGTCAAGGTGTGTCGCGGCGCGAGACGCGATGCTGCCGGCCCAAAGAAGGAGGATGCGATGAGACGCCTTTCATGGGTGGCGCTCGTGTGCCTCGCCGGAATGGCGTCGGCCTGGGAAGAACCCGCGCGCGGCACGGCCCTGCGGGCGGCCCTGCTGGACGCCGTGCGCCCGCATGTCGAATGGATGCTGGCGCCGCCGGTGGAGTTCGTCGTCTGGGACCTGCGGCGCGAGGGCGATCTCGCCTTCTTTTCCGGCTGGGCGCAGCGGCCGGGCGGCGGCCCGATCGACATGGCCGCGACCCCTGCGGTCCGGCGCGGCGAACTCGATCACGAGGCCGGCGACGGCCCGGCGGTGCAGGCGCTCTACAAGCTGTCGGGCGACACCTGGGTCGCCGTACTCATGGGGCTGTCGCCCTCCGAGCGGTGGTATTCGACGCCGGACATCTGCGCGGTATGGCGGTCCGTCATCCCCGAGGCCTGCGGCGACTGAACGGTGGCGGCACCGGGGCGGGTTCTGCCCGCGCCGGATCCGGCGGCGGGGTTCAGGCGCTGCGCGACAGCAGGCCGCCGGGGTGGCGGGTGATCCTGCCGTCGAGTTCCAGCTCGGTCAGTGCGGGCGCGACCGCCGCCGCCGGCGCGGCGAGATCGCGGATGAGCTGATCCTCGGCCAGGGGCGAGGGGCCGAGACGGTTCAGGATGTCGCGGTGCAGCAGCGCGGTTTCGCGCAGGCTGCGGCGGTCTGGCGCGGGGCCGGGCGGCGTGCCCGGCGCGGCCGCCCCGGTTGTGTGCGCAGGTTCGGGCGTGGCGCTGCGTGCCGGCGTTCGGGAAACGGCGGGCTGTGGTGCGGGCAGCAGGGCGGGCAGCGCCTCGATCACGTCGGCGGCGGAACGCACCAGCGTGGCGCCGTCGCGGATCAGCATGTTGCAGCCCGCGGCGCGCGCGTCGAACGGGTGCCCCGGCACCGCCAGCACGTCGCGGCCCTGGTCGAGCGCGGCGCGCGCGGTGATCAGCGAGCCCGATTTCGCCGCCGCCTCGACCACCACCAGCGCTTGCGCCAGCCCGCTGATGATGCGGTTGCGCGAGGGAAAATGACGTGCCTGCGGCACCAGCCCCATCGGCTGTTCGGACAGGCGCGCGCCAGCGGCCAGGATATCGTCGCCCAGCCGGGCGTTTTCGGCCGGGTAGACCACGTCGACACCGCTGGCCAGCACCGCGACGGTGCCGGTGTCGCGCGCCGCCAGATGCGCCGCCGTGTCGATCCCGCGCGCCAGCCCCGAAACGACGGCATAGCCCGCCTCGCCCAGCCCGCCCGCCAGCGCGCGCGCCATCCGCAGCCCGAGCGAGGAGGCGTTGCGCGCGCCGACCAGGGCGACCATGGGACGGCCGAGCACGGAGACGTCGCCCATCGCCCAGATGAGCGGCGGCGCATCGCCGATCCGCGCCAGCGCCGGCGGATAGGCCGGATCGCCGATGCAGATCATGCGCGCCCCGGCCGCGCGGGCGGCCAGCAACTCGGCCCCGGCCGCATC
>CAZNMK010000332.1:0-3695 GCA_964574045.1 uncultured Roseovarius sp.
GCATCGGCAGGATCATCATCACGATCACCGCCATCAGCGCCAGCGCCAGCAGCACCGTGGGCTGAAAGAGGTCGCGAATCGAGACCGCCGGCACGGGTCAGAACCTGCCGGCCAGCGGAATGAAGGCCGCGCGCGCCCCCCCCAGAGGCACCAGAGAGCCGTTCCGCCCCCGCCCGCCGGGCCGCGGTATCAGCGCAAGAGGAGCATGCCGGGTCACCAGCGCGGAGCGCCGGTCCGTCGTCGCGGCGGGTGCGGCATCGGGCGCATCCGGCGGCACCGTCGCGACGATGCGGTCGAAGCGGGCACGATAGCGGCGGGCAAGGGTTTCGGTGCGGGAATGATAGGCCCCAGCCGCCTGCGACCAGCCGCCCAGCTCGGCATGGAGGCGGGTCAGGAATGCCGCCGCGTAGCGGGCGCCGGCGACCGGGTCGAACATCTGCCGGGCCGAATCGAAGGCGCGCCCATGCCATTTGTAGTTGATCTGGAAACAGCCGATGTCAAAGCTCTCCGCCCCCTCGCGCAGCTTGCGGTCGACGAAATCCTGCGCCGCCTGCCGGGTGTCGAACCAGTATCCGGCGCCGCCGATGTTCACCGTCCAGGGCCACGGTTCCAGCCGGCCGGCGCGGGCGCGTCCGGTCTCCGTGCGCGCGATCGCCAGCAGTACGGCCGCCGGCACGCCGGTTTCGCGCGCGGCGCGTCGGGCGGCGGCATCGCAGAGGCCGGAAACCGACGCCGCCGACTCGGCGGCAAGGATCAGCAGGCAGAGAACCGCAGCCATCCGCGCGACGAGGCGCGCGGCGGGCCCGATACGGGATGAGCGCGAGGCTCGCAAGCGGGTCAAGGCGGGTTCTCCGGCATCGGTGTCGCTTTCGCGGGCGTTCTGCCCGGTGGCGACAGGGTACGCGCGCAGGGATTACCATCCGGTAACCGCGTCCCCGCTTCGGGGGCCGGGATTGCCTCCGTTCATTGCGGCGGCGGGTGGGCGGACAGCAGGGCGGCGATGGCGGCCCGCGCGTCCCGGCTGCCCTCGATCATGGCCGCGTTCCGCGCCAGCACGCCCTGGCCGTCGTCGCCTTCCGGCCCGGCGCGGGCCAGTTTCAGCCGCGCGATGGCCGCCCGCACGGTATCGCCCGATCCCGCCAGCCTTTCCCAGTCATGGGCGAGCCATGCCTCGCGCTGTGCCGCGTCCGGGTCGCCCGCGGCATCGAACAGCGCCGTTGCGGCAGCGTGCTCTCCGGCCATGGCGCGGGCCTCGGCCCGCAGCCGTGTCGCCGCCTCCCCGGCCAGTCCGATCAGCTCCGCCTCGGCCTGGCGGGGGCGGCCATCGGCCAGGGCGATGCGCGCCCGCAATAGCTTGCGCGCCTCTGCCGCGGGGCCGGTCGCCCGGGGGGCTGCATACTCCGCCGCCGCGGCCGGAAACCCCAGCGACAGCAGCCGCTCGGCCACGGCATTGCCGATCCCGGGATCGAGCCCGCCCGGCGGCGCCGCCGACCCCGACAGCACATGATGCAGGAAATCGTAGTCGCTCGCCCCGAGCGCCAGCAGACCGCTGAGGCGCGCGCGGATCGCCGCCCGTCCGGCGGCGTCGGCCCCCAGGGTCCGGTCCAGTTCCGCGAACGCCTGGTCGAAGGCGCCCGAGGCCGCCAGCGCCGCCAGATATGCCTCCGCCAGCTCGGTGCCGAGCGGCTGGCCGCGATACTCCACCGCATAGGCCCCGGCGAGCTGGGCGGTCTCGTACGAGATTTCCGCCCCGCGCCGCAGCCGCGCGTCTATGAGCCGCAGCAGCGCCCGGGCCGATGGCGCGGCATTGCCGGCCGCCAGCGCCCCGAGCATGGCCTCCGCCCGGGCGTCGGGCCCCTCGGACAGGGCGATCTCGGCATCCGCCAGCCGGACCTCGGCGGTGGCCGTCGCCTCGACACGGTTGAGGATGCGGCGCAGGCGGGCGCTTTCGCGCCTATAGCCCGCGGCGTGCAGACGCATGGCCAGCACCGGGCCGAGATGGGCCCGCAGATGGACCGGCAAGGCGGTCAGGCCCCGCAGCAGCGCATCGCCGTCGAGCGCGAGATCGGTCGGGATTTCCGCATAGGACAGCGCCGACCATAGCGCCACCGTCGGCGCGCATTCCAACTGCCCGGACAGCGGCGAGGATGGCCCGGCGTGCCCGTCCTCGAGAACCGCAGCCATCGCGTCCAGAACCGGATCGGCGGCGACCTCGCCGCCGAGCTCGGCCAGCAGCTGCCGGGCCTCGGCACCGAAACCGAAATGGACATAGAGCCGCGCCAGCCGCAGCACCGCCGTCGTGTCGGGGATGTCGAATTCGCCCAGCAGCCGCGCCCTGAGCGGGCCGATCTGCTGCCAGAACGGGGCATCGCCGCCCCAGCCGGCAACATCGACCCGCGCCGGATCGAGACAGGTCTGCGCGCCCGCCGCCCCAAGCCCGGCCAGCGCCGCGCGCATGTCGCGGTCGATGCTGGTCTGCGCGCGCAGGTGGATGCCGGGCGGCGGCGGCGAGGGCGGTGCGGCGGCGGTTTGCCGCGGCGGCGGCGCTGCCGCGGCCGGCGCCGGCGGCGGCGGCGGCGCGACCGGCGGCGGCAGCAGGCCCTGCGAGGCGGCACGCCCGACCTGGCGGATCAGCCGCTCGCGGCTGGCCTGCATATCCGTGTCAGGTGGCGGCGGCTCTTGCCGGACGAGCCCGCGGTCGAGCCCCCTGGTCGCGAGCCGCGAGGCGTGGCGCGACCGCGGCGGCGGCACCGGCAGCGGCCGCAACCGGACCGGCGCTGCCGCCGGGTGCGGCCGGTTCCGGTGATCGAGCACCCGCGAGCGGTCGCCGAACCAGAAGCCTTCGACCGCGACACCGGGGGCGAGCGACAGGCGCAGCCCGGCCCCGCCCGGCAATGCCGCGATGGCGGTCAGGCGTGTCCTGGGCACCCGCTCGAACACGGCGGATGTGTCGATGCCGTATCCCGGCCGGTCGAAGACCAACTCGGTCTGCGCCCCGTTTCCGATCAGGGAATAGGGTACGCGTTCGGGCAGGGCGATCACCAGGCGGGTGAAATCCGCGTGCTCGCCCGAACGCACCTGAACCGCCTGCGCGAACCCGGCCGCGGCCCAGCAGGCGAGGACGGCGGCAAGCAGCCAGGCCGGCATCAGGCGGCGTCCTGCTTGACGGCCCTGATCGCCTGTTCAAGGTCGTTGAAGCTGGGGCGGTTGGGCGCCGGCGTGTTCTGGCGGCCGACCTCGATGCAGATATTGGTGGCGTGGTTGTGCAGGTTGGCGACCAGCACCTCGCGGATCAGGTGATAGAAATGCGCGTCCTCCTCGACCGCGGCGCGGACCTTGCCGGCAAACGGCCCGACCAGCCCGTAGGACAGGAACACGCCGAGAAAGGTGCCGACCAGCGCGCCGCCGATCATCTTGCCCAGGATTTCCGGCGGCTGGTCTATCGCCGCCATGGTCTTGATCACGCCCAGCACGGCGGCGACGATGCCCAGCGCCGGCAGCCCGTCGGCCATGGTCTGCAGCGCGTGGCTGGAATGCAGGGCGCGGTGCATGTGCGCCTCCATCCGCTTGTCCAGCACCTCTTCGACCTGGTGGGGGTCGTCATAGTTCATCGACGCGGCGCGCATGGTGTCGCTGATCAGCGCGATGGCCTCGGCATCGGCCAGTATCCGGGGGTAGCGGCCGAATATGGGCGA
>CAZNMK010000333.1:0-3687 GCA_964574045.1 uncultured Roseovarius sp.
GGAAAGACGATGTGCTCGCGGATGCCGAGCGCAAAGTTGCCGCGCCCGTCGAACGACTTGCCCGACACGCCGCGGAAGTCGCGCACCCGCGGCATCGCCACGGTGATCAGACGGTCGAGGAAATCGTACATCCGGTCGCCGCGCAGCGTGACCTTGGCGCCTATCGCCATGCCCTCGCGCAGGCGGAAACCGGCGATCGACTTCTTGGCCTTGGTGATCACCGCCTTCTGACCGGCGATCAGGGTCAGGTCGTCCTGCGCCGACTTGGCCTTTTTCGAATCCTTCACCGCCTCGGCGCCGCAGCCGATGTTGACCACGATCTTTTCGAGGCGCGGAATCTGCATGTCGTTGGTATAGCCGAACTCTTCTTTCAGAGCCGGGCGGATGACGTCGCGGAACTGCTGACGCAGGCGCGGTACATAGGCTGCGGTGTCAAGCATCGATCGCGTCCCCCGTGGTCTTGGCAAAGCGCACCTTGCGGCCGTCCTCGACGCGGAAACCGACGCGGCTGGGCTTGCCGTTCTTGTCGAGGATGGCGAGGTTCGAGAGATCCACCGGCATCGGTTTGGGCAGGCGGCCGCCCTGGCTCTGCTGGCTCTGGCGGGTGTGGCGGATGGCCATGTTGATGCCCTCCACGACCGCCTTGCCGGCCTTCGGGTCGACCGAGGCGATGGTGCCCTCGCGGCCCTTGTCCTTACCGGCGATGACGACGACCTTGTCGCCGGTTTTCAGTTTCGCGGCCATGTCAGAGCACCTCCGGGGCGAGCGAAATGATCTTCATGTAGTTCTTGGCGCGCAGCTCGCGCACCACCGGCCCGAAGATGCGGGTGCCGATGGGGTCGCCGGCGTTGTTGAGGATGACCGCGGCGTTGCGGTCGAAGCGGATGGCGGTGCCATCCTCGCGGCGGATTTCCTTGGCCGTGCGCACGACGACGGCCTTGCGCACGTCGCCCTTCTTGACGCGGCCGCGCGGGATGGCCTCCTTGACGGAGACGACGATGACGTCGCCCACCGAGGCGTATTTGCGCTTGGAGCCGCCCAGGACCTTGATGCACTGAACCTTCCGGGCACCGGAATTGTCAGCCACATCCAGATTGGTCTGCATCTGGATCATTTAGGTTTCTCCCGACCTTTGGGGTGACGACCCCAGGGTTTCGCTCAAACCGGGTGTGCTAGAGCCTCAGGCTTCCAACACCTCCCAGCGTTTGGTCTTGGATCGCGGCGCGCATTCGACGATGCGCACGCTGTCGCCCACCTTGAAGGCGTTCTTTTCGTCGTGGGCGCGGTACTTCTTGGACTTGCGGATGGTCTTCTGCAGCACCGGGTGCTTGAAGCGGCGCTCGACCGAGACGGTCACGGTCTGGTCGTTGGCGTCGCTGGTGACCTTGCCTTGAAGAATACGTTTGGGCATCGCTCAGGACTCCTCAGTCTGCCGCCGCCTGGGCGGCTTTTTGGTTCAGCACGGTCCTGATGCGCGCCACGTCGCGGCGCACGGCGCGGATGCGCGCGGGGTTTTCCAGCTGGCCGGTGGCGGCCTGAAAGCGCAGGTTGAACTGCTCCTTCTTCAACGCCAACAGCTGCTCGCGCAGCTGGTCGGGGCTCTTGTCTCTCAACTCGGCGGCGTTCATGCGCCTTGTCCTTTCCGATAACACCAGCGGGCCCCCGACATCCGTCTCGGGGTCACCCGGAACCTGGTGGATGAATTGCACGCGCGCGAATCCCCGGCACCCCGGGCCGCGCGGATTGCGGCTCTATAAGCGACGTGGCGGCGCGGGGCAAGGGAAAGATGCGGAATTTTTCGTCCCTTGCCGGCCGCTGCGGACGTGAACCCCCGCCGATTTCCCGGCGGGGGTTTTCGGTGTCGTAAAGCGGGGTCTCCCCCGATCCGCTTACCAGTCCTCGCGGGCCACCAGCCGCGTCTTGATCGGCAGCTTCATGGCGGCGAGGCGCAGCGCCTCCTGCGCCACCGTGTCGCTGACGCCGTCGATCTCGAACATCACCCGGCCGGGCTTGACGCGGGCGGCCCAGAAATCGACCGAGCCCTTGCCCTTGCCCATCCTGACCTCGGTCGGTTTCGAGGTCATCGGAACGTCGGGGAATATCCGGATCCAGACCCGGCCCTGACGTTTCATGTGGCGTGTCATGGCGCGGCGTGCGGCCTCGATCTGGCGCGCGGTGATGCGCTCGGGCTGGGTGGCCTTGAGGCCCCAGCTGCCGAAGTTCAGATCCGATCCGCCCTTGGCCTCGCCGTGGATGCGGCCCTTGTGCTGCTTGCGGAATTTCGTGCGCTTGGGTTGAAGCATCTCTCGTTCTCCTCAGCGGCGGCCGCCGGCGCCGCGCGGCGCGGGACCGTCCTGCAGCTCCTGGGCCTTGCGGTCGCGGGCGGAGGGATCATGCTCCATGATCTCGCCCTTGAATATCCACACCTTGATGCCGATGATGCCGTAGGGCGTCATCGCCTCGGCCAGGGCATAGTCGATGTCCGCGCGCAGCGTGTGCAGCGGCACGCGGCCCTCGCGGTACCATTCGGTGCGCGCGATCTCGGCCCCGCCCAGACGGCCGGCGACGTTCACCCGGATACCGAGCGCGCCCATCCGCATCGAGTTCTGCACCGCCCGCTTCATCGCGCGGCGGAAACTGACCCGGCGTTCGAGCTGCTGGGCGATCGATTCCGCCACCAGCGCGGCATCGAGCTCGGGCTTGCGCACCTCGACGATGTTGAGATGCAGCTCGCTGTCGGTCATGTTGGCGATCTTGCGGCGCAGCTTTTCGATATCTGCACCCTTCTTGCCGATGATGACGCCGGGACGCGCGGTGTGGATCGTCACCCGGCATTTCTTGTGCGGGCGCTCGATGATGACGCGGCTGACGCCGGCCTGCTTGCATTCCTCGGCGATGAACTCGCGGATCTTGACGTCCTCCAGCAGGAGGTTGCCGTAATCCTTGGTATCGGCGAACCAGCGGCTGTCCCAGGTGCGGTTGACCTGCAGGCGCATGCCGACCGGATTTACCTTGTTACCCATTAGGCTTGCTCCTCGATTTCACGCACCTTGATGGTCAGCTCCGAGAACGGCTTCATGATCCGGCCGAACCGGCCGCGCGCACGCGGGCGGCCGCGCTTGAGCGTCAGGTTCTTGCCGACATAGGCCTCGGCGACGATCAGCTCGTCGACGTCGAGTCCGTGGTTGTTCTCGGCGTTGGCGATCGCGGACTGCAGGCACTTGCGCACGTCCTGCGCGATCCGGCGCTTGGAAAACGCCAGGTCGTTCAGCGCCCGGTCGACCTTCTTGCCGCGGATCATCGCCGCCACCAGGTTCAGTTTCTGCGGGCTGGTGCGCAGCATGCGCAGCTTGGCCATCGCCTCGTTGTCCGCCACGCGGCGGGGATTCTTCTCCTTGCCCATGGCTTACTTCCTCTTGGCTTTCTTGTCGGCCGCGTGCCCGTAATAGGTGCGGGTGGGGGAATATTCCCCGAACTTCTGGCCGATCATGTCCTCCGACACGCTGACGGGGACGTGCTTCTTGCCGTTGTAGACGGCAAAGGTCAGCCCCACGAACTGCGGCAGGATGGTCGAGCGGCGCGACCAGATCTTGATGACTTCGTTGCGCCCCGACTGACGTGCCGCTTCGGCCTTTTTCAGGACGTAGGCATCGACAAAGGGGCCTTTCCAAACAGAACGTGCCATGT
>CAZNMK010000334.1:0-3679 GCA_964574045.1 uncultured Roseovarius sp.
GGCGGTGAACATCCGCTACCCGATGGATCATTTCATCGGCATCTGGTGGTCGGGCTCGGAGAACGACGTCAGGCCCGCCGGCGCCGGCGCAGACGGCTACAAGGCGCTGACCTTCCACAACCTCGGGTCGGACTATCCGCTCTATGACGACCTGCGCAAATACGTCGTCGAGACGGGCAAGGCCGCCGGCGCGGGCGATCAGCTCGGCACCGTGCTCTACAACCGCGGCATGTACGCGGCGATGCTGGCCGCCGAGGCGATCAGGACCGCGCAGGAGATGTCCGGAACGGCCGCTATCACGCCCGCGCAGATGCGCGACGGGATGGAGAACCTCGAGATGACCGAGGCCAAGATGACGGCGCTCGGCCTGCCGCGCTTCGGCCCCGAGTTCAAGGTCACCTGCGAAAACCACGGCGGCGATGGCTATGGCGCCGTCGCGCAATGGGACGCGGCCGCCGGCGAATTCAAGCTGATCACCGACTACTACCAGTCCGACCAGGACGTGATCATGCCGCTGGTGGAAGTGGATTCCGCCGCGTTCGCCGCGGAGAACGGCATCGAACGGGGCTGCAACTGAGCCCCTTCCCCCGGCCGCGGCCACAGGCCGCGGCCGGGGGATTTCGAGTATTTCTGGCAAGATGAAGCGCAGGGGCGCAAAGCCCCGCCGCACCCGGAGACAGACCCATGCTGGACGCGCAAGGCACCGACGAGACCCTGCTGGATGTCAACAACATCGAGGTGATCTACAACCACGTGATCCTGGTGCTGAAGGGCGTGAGCCTCAGTGTCCCGAAGGGCGGCATCACCGCGCTGCTGGGCGGCAACGGCGCCGGCAAGACCACCACGCTGAAGGCGATTTCCAACCTGCTGAAATCCGAGCGCGGCGAGGTGACCAAGGGCGCCATCACCTATCGCGGCACGCGGGTGCAGGACCTGGTGCCCTCGGACCTGGTGCAGAAGGGCGTCATCCAGGTGATGGAGGGGAGGCACTGCTTCGAGCATCTGACCGTCGAGGAAAACCTGCTGACCGGCGCCTATACGCGCAGCGCGTCGAAGGCCGACATCGCCGCCGACCTCGAGCTGGTCTATTCCTATTTTCCGCGCCTCAGGGAACGCCGCCGCAGCCAGGCCGGCTATACCTCGGGCGGCGAACAGCAGATGGTGGCGATCGGCCGCGCGCTGATGAGCCGGCCCGAGACGATCCTGCTCGACGAGCCCAGCATGGGGCTGGCGCCGCAGCTGGTGGAACAGATATTCCAGATCGTGAAGTCGCTGAACGAAAAGGAAGGGTATACCTTCCTGCTGGCCGAGCAGAACACCAACGTCGCGCTGCGATTCGCCCATTACGGCTATATTCTGGAGAACGGGCGCGTGGTGATGGATGGCCCGGCGGCCGAACTGCGCGAGAACCCAGACGTCAAGGAATTCTACCTCGGCATGTCCGAGGAGGGACGAAAGAGCTTTCGCGACGTGCGCAGCTATCGCCGCCGCAAGCGGTGGCTGAGCTGAGGGGTCTCAGCCTTGCGACAAGTCCCTTCGCATATCCTCGATCAGCGCCAGCGCCTCTTCGCGCGTGTTGCGGATGTTGGGGCGGAAGCCCTGGCTCTTGGCGCGCTGGCGGATGATCTTTTCGGCCTCCGTGCCGGCGGCGAAGCGCACCGAACCGAGCGAGGAGGCGAGGTTGAGCCGCTTGCCGCGCAGCGCGTAGCGCCCCCAGGCCGCGGGCATGATCTGGCAGCCGCTGAGGTTGACGAGAAAGAACCAGCGGCGGTCGCTCTGCGCGATGGCTTCTTCGAGGTAGTCGTAGAAAGTGTCGACATCGCGGACATGATGAAAGGTCAGATGCGAGAAATCGACCTCCATGATCTGGCGCCTCTCGTCGAAGCTGACGCGGCGGAGGCAGTCCTCGCGGTCGTAGTTGGATTCGAGCGCGGCCATCTCGCGGCGGGTGCTCGCGAGGCTCTTCAGCCGCGCCACGGCGCCCTCGCGGTCGGAAAAGAGGTTGGGGTCGAAGCGCTCGGTATCGGCGGCCCGGCGGATCTGTTCGGCGGTCTCGGGCGAGGCGTCGAAGCGGACCGACCCCATCGAGTGGGCGAGGTTGAGCGCCTTGCCGCGCCGCGAATAGGCCAGCCAGGCGGGCGGGTCGATGCGGGTGCCGTTGAGATTGACGAGAAAGAACCACCCCTCCTCGCCGGTCGCTTCGATGCGCTCCTCGATCCGGTCGTAGAAGGCGTTGATGATCTCGCTGCCGTCGAAATGGAAATCCGAGAAATCGACCTCCATGATCTGGTCGTCGGGATGAAAGACGATACGGCGATCCAGATCGGCGGGGTCGATACCGGGGGACTGAGTCGTGTTGGCCATCGCACTGTCCTTTCGGAAAGAGTATACACGAAAATTTACGTATACAAAGGTATGCTGAGTTTCTGCGATGCAGCATGATTTGTCAAGCCACTCAGATTGCGCGCCCCGGTGCCCGGGCGGAAGGATGCCGATATGAACCGTAACTTCGACGATCTCGAAACCCGGACCGCCGATGCCCGCGCCGCCGACCTGGCCCGCGCCCTGCCGCGACAGGTCGCCCGGGCCGCGGCGCTGCCCGGCTATGGCGGCAGCCTTGCCGGCGTCGCCCCGGCCGAGATCGCCGATGCGGCGGCGCTGGCCCGGCTGCCGGTGCTGCGCAAGTCCGATCTGGGCCAGGCGCAATCCGCGCGGCCGCCGCTGGGCGGGCTGTGCACCCTCGAGACGGCGGAATTCGCCCATGTCTTCCAGTCGCCGGGGCCCATCTACGAGCCGGGCAGCACCCGACGCGACTGGTGGCGGATAGGCCGGTTCCTGCATGCCTGCGGCATCGGGCCAGGCGACATCGTGCAGAACTGCTTTTCCTATCACCTCGTCCCCGCCGGCATGATCTTCGAGAGCGGGGCGCGGGCGGTGGGCGCGACGGTGCTGCCGGCCGGCACCGGCCAGACCGAATTGCAGGCGCGCGCCGCCCACGACCTGCGTGTGACCGCCTATGCCGGTACGCCCGATTTCCTCAAGGCGATCCTCGACAAGGCCGACGAGATGGGGCTGAGCCTGAACATCGCCAAAGCGGCGGTGGGGGGAGGCGCGCTGTTTCCGTCGCTCAGGGCCGAATACGCCGAGCGCGGCATCCTCTGCCTGCAGAACTACGCCACCGCCGATCTTGGCAACATCGCCTACGAGTCGGAGGCACAGGAAGGGCTGATCGTGGACGAGGGCGTGGTTGTCGAGATCGTCCGCCCGGGCACCGGCGACCCGGTGCCGCCCGGCGAGGTGGGCGAGGTCGTGGTCACGACGCTCAACCCCGACTATCCGCTGATCCGCTTCGCCACCGGCGATCTGAGTGCGGCGATGGCCGGACAGAGCCCGTGCGGGCGCACCAACATGCGCATCCGGGGCTGGATGGGCCGGGCCGACCAGACCACCAAGATCAAGGGCATGTTCGTGCGTCCCGAACAGGTCGCGGCGCTGGTCAAGCGGCACAACGAGATCACGCGCGCCCGGGTGATCGCCAGCCGCGAGGGCGAACGCGACGTCATGACCGTGCAGATCGAGGCCGAGGGAGGCAGCCCCGAACGCTATGCCGGCGCGGTGGCGGAGGCGCTCAAGCTCAAGGGCCGGATCGAGATCGTCGCCCGCGGCAGCCTGCCCAATG
>CAZNMK010000335.1:0-3678 GCA_964574045.1 uncultured Roseovarius sp.
CGTTCCAGACCGAGAACCAGATCTCGTCGCCGGCCTTGTTGAACTCGCCCTGCACGACGCGCGGCTGGCCCTCGGCGATGCCGGCCCATTCGACGATGGGCAGCACCGTGAACTCGGGCTCTTCCTGCCCCAGATCGCCAACCTTGAAGACCGCGACCGAGCCCGAAACCTCGGCATCGGGGTTCAGCGTCGCATCGACATAGAGATGCTCGGATTCTGGGTGCGTCTTGACGAAGAGCGAGCCGCCGCCCAGCGCATAGAGCTGCTGGACCATCTTCCAGGCGTGTTCGGGATGCCCTTCGGGGTCGGTCCCGATCAGCGCCACGGTTTCGTCGCCCAGATGCGAGGTCGCCCAGACCGGCCCGTAGACCGGGTGCTCGATATTGGCGCCCCGGCCGGGGTGCGGCGTCAGGCCGTCGGTTTCGATCACCGCCTCGACATCGCCTTCCTTGGTGTCGAGCACCACGACCCGGTTGCGGGCGTTGGCCGCGGTCAGGAAGTAGCGCTTGGACGCGTCGAGCCCGCCATCGTGCAGAAAGCGTTCCGCCTCGATCTCGGTGATCTTGAGGCTGCTGATGTCGGAATAGTCGACGAGGTGGATCTTGCCGGTTTCCTTGATGTTGACGATGAACTCGGGGTTGTAGTGCGAGCTCAGGATCGCCGCCACCCGCGGTTCGGGGTGATAGACCTGCTCGTCATAGAGCATCCCGCGCGTCGACTTGATCCGCAGCGGTTCGAGCGTGTCGCCGTCCATGATCACGTATTGCGGCGGCCAGTACGATCCGGCGATGGCGTACTTGTCCTCGTAGCCCTTGAACTTCGAGGTTTCCACCGAACGGGCGTCCAGACCGGTCTTGATGGTGGCCACCACCTGCGGCTTTTCCATCCACAGGTCGATCATGTTGACCTTGGCGTCGCGGCCGATGACGTAGAGATAGCGGCCGGAGGCCGAAATCCGGCTGATATGCACCGCATAGCCGGTGTCGAGGATCGACTTGATCTCGTAGGTGGCGCCGTCGATCAGGGCGATCTGGCCCGAATCGCGCAGCGTGACCGAAAAGAGGTTGTCGATGTCCCAGTCGTTCATCTTTTCCGTCGGCCGGTCCTCGGGCGCGATGTGCACCTTCCAGCTGGCCTGCATCTCGGGCATGCCGAATTCGGGCGGCGCGGCCGGCTCGAGCAGGATGTAGCGCGCCATCATGTCGACTTCTTCCTCGGTCAGGTCGCCCGAGGTGCCCCAGTTCGGCATGCCCGCGGGCGAGCCGTAGGTGATGAAGTCGCGCAGGTATTCAAAGCCGTTCTCACGGGTGATGTCGGGGGTCAGCGCCTTGCCGGTGGCCCCCTTGCGCAGCACGCCGTGGCAGCCGGCGCAGCGTTCGAAGTAGATGGTGTTGGCCTTGTTGTACTCGGCCGGGGTCATGACCGGATCGCCGGCCTTGCGGCCGGGGATTTCGACCCGGATCTGGCCCAGCGTGGTCATGCTGGGTTCATATGCCGCAGCAGGGCTGTCGCCGTGTCCCTTCGGCTTTTCCTCGGCCATGGCGCCGGGGGCGGCCAGGGCAAGGGCAATGGCCGCGCCGGATATCAGCGTGGCGCGCCATTTGGCTGTTCGTTGAGTCATCAAGTCTCTCCATTCCGCTGGTGAAGCGATGCCACACTGACGCGTCGGGTCCGAAGCTGCCTTGACTTATGTCAACGCGCCCCGGTGGCGTTCGGGTGCACTAGGTGTGCCATGCTGCGTTTGCTGTTTCCTGTTCTGGTCCTGTGTCTGTCCGGGGTGCTGCCGGGCGGCGCCCGGGCGCAGGACATGCCGCGCCCCGATTTCGAACAGAGCCGCCAGCACGCCGTCCCGACGCCCGAGGTCGCGGCCGCGCTGCTGGGGCTCGACGGCCCGGTCATCGTCCAGCGCGAGGAAACCGGCGTCTCCGGCTGGAGCGTGAGCGACCGCAAGGGCGTGCAGGGCTATATCGCCTCGACCTGGGAGGTCGCCCGCTCGGTCGGTTATTCCGGCCGGCCGCTCGACGTGCTGGTGGCGATCGACGGGCAGGCCCGCATCACCGGCGCGCGCCTCATCCACCATGCCGAACCGATCCTGACCCTGGGGCTGAGCGATGCCGATATCGGCGGTTTCGTGAACGGATTCGCCGGGGTCGACCTGACCCGGCCGGGCGGCGCCCGGGACGGGCCCGGAATCCCCGACATCATCGCGCGCGCCACCGTCTCGACCGGGGTGATCCGCGATTCGATCCTGCGCACCGCGCGCACGCTGGCCATCGCCCGCGGCGTGCTGCCCGGCGGCGGCATCGACAGGGTCAGCTTTCAGCCCCGCGACTGGGCCGCGCTGGTGGCCGAGGGGGCCATCGCCGGGCGCAGCGTGACGCTCTCCGAGGCCGCGCGCGAACTGGCCGGGGCCAAAGTGCCGGTGCCCGAGGGCGAGGCGCCGTTCATCGAGTTCTACGCCGCGCTGGTCGATCCGCCCACAATCGGCCGCAACATCCTGGGCCAGCAGCTTTATACCGCCGCGGTGGGCGGCCTGGGGCCGGGCGAGACGGCGCTCTTCGTGGCCTCGCGCGGGCTTTATTCGCATCGCGGCACCGACTGGCGGCAAACGGGCGTCTTCGACCGGCTGAGCGTGGTGCAGGGCGAGCGGCGCATCGCGCTGACGGCCAAGGGTTATGCCCGCATCGACGGGCTGGCGATCTCGGGCGCGCCCGAGTTCAAGGACCGCTCGGTCTTTCACCTGCCGGGCGAGGGGTTCGACCCGACCCGCCCGTTCACGCTCGAACTCACCGCGTCGCGCCCGACCGAGGACGGCGAGGTGAGCTTTGTCACCCAATTGGCCTACAGCCTGCCGGGCGCCTATATCACCGAGCCGCCCGCCGGCGCCGAGCCGCTGTGGCAGTCGCGCTGGCTGGCGAAACGCTATCAGGTCGCCAGCGTCATGGCGATGATGGCGCTCCTGACGCTGATGCTGCTCTTTCAGCAGTTCATCGTTCGCCGCAGGCGGCTGTGGCTGGGGCTGCGGCTGGGGTATCTGGCGGTGACGCTGGTGTGGCTGGGCTGGATCCTGAACGGCCAGCTTTCCGTGGTGCAGGTGGTGGCGTTCGTGCAGTCGCTGCTGTCGGGGTTCCGGTGGGAAACCTTTCTGATCGAGCCGATCATCTTCACGCTCTGGTCGGGGGTGGCGCTGGGGATGCTGTTCTGGGGGCGGGGCGTCTTTTGCGGCTGGCTGTGCCCGTTCGGCGCCCTGCAGGAATTGCTGAACCAGCTGGCGCAGCGGCTGGGCGTACCGCAGGTGGCGGTGCCGGCGGTGCTGCACGAACGGCTGTGGATCATCAAGTACACGTTCTTTGTCGCCATCCTCGCGCTCAGCTTCTACTCGATGCACTACGCGCTGATCCTCGCCGAGGTCGAGCCGTTCAAGACCGCCATTTCGATGCGCATGATGCGCGCCTGGCCGTTCGTGACCTTCGTGCTGGCGCTGCTCTTGGCCGGGCTCTTCATCGAGCGCTTCTACTGCCGCTACCTGTGCCCGCTGGGCGCGGCGCTGGCGCTGCCGGCCAAGAACAAGGTCTTCGACTGGCTGCACCGGCGCCCGCAATGCGGCCGCGAATGCCGGCTGTGCGAGACCAAGTGCACGGTGGGCGCGATCGACCCGCTGGGGCGGATCAACGCCAA
>CAZNMK010000336.1:0-1709 GCA_964574045.1 uncultured Roseovarius sp.
GGCGGCGGCTGCGGTTGCAAGCTGTCGCCGGCGGTGCTGCGCGAACTCATCTCCCAAGGCCCCGCCACGGCGGCGTTTCCCCAGCTTCTGGTCGGCAACGGGTCGAGCGACGACGCCGCCGTCTGGCGGCAGACGGACGGCAGCTGCATCATCGCCACAACCGATTTCTTCATGCCGATGGTCGACGACCCGCGCGATTTCGGTCGCATCGCCGCGACCAATGCGCTGTCGGACATCTACGCCATGGGCGGGCGGCCGCTGATGGCGCTGGCGGTTCTGGGGATGCCGCTGGGCAAGGTATCGGTCGCGGACACCCGTGCCATCCTCGAAGGCGGCGCCGAAATCTGCGCCGAGGCCGGCATCCCGGTGGCGGGCGGCCATTCGATAGATGCGGCCGAGCCGATCTACGGTCTCGTCGCCATCGGCACCGCGCCCGAGGCGCGCATCCGCCGCAACGATACCGCGCTTCCGGGCGACGCGCTGATCCTGACCAAGGGGCTTGGGGTGGGGCTTTATTCCGCCGCCTACCGGCGCGGGCTGCTCGATCCCGCCGATTATGCCGAGATGATCGCCTCCATGACCCGGCTCAACCGTGTCGGCGAGGCGCTGGCGGGACGCGCGGACGTGCATGCGATGACCGACGTCACCGGCTTCGGGTTGGCCGGGCACGCGCTGGAAATGGCGCGCGGCTCGGGGGTCGCCATCCGCCTCGATGCCGGACGGCTGCCGCTGCTCGCGCGCGCCGCCGAGTTCGCCCGCGACGGCGTCGCGACCGGCGCATCGGGGCGCAACTGGGCAAGCTTCGTTGGCGCGGTGACGCTCGATGCCGGTCTGTCCGGGCACTGGCGGGCGATCGTCACCGATCCGCAGACATCGGGCGGGCTTCTGGTCGCGGTCGCGCCTGCGGCCGCGGAAGAAACCCGCGCGTTCCTGCGCGCCGAGGGCTATGGCATGGCCGAGATCGTCGGCCACGCCGGGGCGGGTGCGGGAACGGTGCGGGTCGCCTGAGCGGCGAACCCCTCAGGGCTTTACCTCGATGTCGTGCGTCTCATACAGGACGTGGCGCATGGTGCCCTTGAAGAGCGGCACGAAGTTCTGCAGATCGGCGCGCGCCTGGTTGCGGATGTCCGAGGCCATGGCGCGGTCGAAATCGGCCCGGGTCTCGAAGCAGAGCTCGAAACACAGGTAGTAATCGGGCCCGTTGCCGTTCCACGGTATGCCCTTGTGATAGCGCAGGGTCTTGAGCCCGGGATAGCGCGCGACAAGCGGCATGTGGACCTTTTCGACATGGGCATCGAAACGGTCGCGGTCGGCGGCGGGCACGTCGCCCTCGTAATAGGCGCAAAGCGTCAGCATCGGTCGGTCTCCTCTGGCATCGGGGGCGCTCAGTCGATCTCGAAGATGCCGTCGAGCTCGACCGGCACATTGAGCGGCAGCGAGTTGACGCCGACGCCCACCCGCGTGTGCGGGCCGGCCTCGCCGAATATCTCGGCCATCAGATCGGAGGCGGCGTTCATCACTCTCGGATGGTCGCCGAACTCCGGCGTGCAGTTGAAAAAGGCGTTGAGGCGGACGACCTGCCGGACCCGGTCGAGATCGCCGCCGCAGGCCGCGCGCAGCTGCGCCAGCACGTTGAGCGCGCACAGCCGCGTCGCGGCCTCGCCCTCTTCGACGGATACGGTGTCGCCCAGCCGGCCGACATGTTTCAG
>CAZNMK010000336.1:1809-3669 GCA_964574045.1 uncultured Roseovarius sp.
AGGCGCCGGAACACCAGTTCGGTATCGCTGTCGATGGGGCGCGCCAGTTCCGGCAGGACGGTGATGCCCAGCCCCGCGCGCAGCATCTCCAGCAGCGTCACCATCGCCAGAACCTCGCCCGCCGGGGCGGGAAACCGTTCGGCGAAACCGGGGCTTTCATGCAGGGCGGTATAGACGCCGGTATCGGCGGCCATGACGAACAGCCGCTCGGGGTCGATGGCGGACCATTGCAGTGGGCCTTCGGTTCGCGCCAGCGGGTCGTCGTGGCGACAGACAAGGCCAAAGCGGTCGCGCGTGAGCGGGGTGAATTCCAGTTCGGGATGCGGTTTCCAGACGCTGGTGACGGCGAAATCGACCTCGTGGTCGAGCAGCTGCCGCTGAACGCCGCGGCCGTTGTCGTCGCGCAGCATCAGGCGGATGTCGGGATTGGCGGTATGAAACGCGGCGACGATGGGCGGCATCAGCCGGGTCGCCAGCGATGGCAGCACGGCGATCGCCACCCGCCCGCGCCGCTGCGCCGCAAGTTGGCGGACATTGCCGATGGCGGCCTCGAAATCGGCGATGACGCGTTCGGCCGCGGGCAGGAACGCCTCGCCGTCGGCGGTGAGCCCGACATGCCGGGTGGTGCGGTGAAAGAGCGGCACGCCCAGATGCGCCTCGAGCTGGCGCACGGTGATGGTCAGCGCCGATTGCGACAGAAACAGCGCCTCGGCCGCGCGGGTAAAGCTGTGCTCGCGCGCGACCGCGACGAAGGCGCGCAGATGACGCAGGTTGATAGCCGTTTCCGCCGCCATCGGCTGCGCTCCCTTCAGGACGTGTCGCATCCAATCGAATTCATCCCGCCCGGCCCGCCTGAGGGCCGGCCATGCGGTCGCATGCCCTTTCGGTGCAACACGCTTTAATAAACCACATCAATTAATAACCGAGAAATTTCAATTTCCAATATCAAACCGCCGGCCGCAGGATGATCAGTCAGGAAGCACCGCCCGCAACGGGCCCGCCACCGGGAGACAGGACATGGCCGATCTCAGCGTCACTTTTTCGGGTCTGCGCTTCAAGAACCCGATCATCGTCGCCTCGGCAGAGCCGAGCAACAGCGTCGAGAACATCAAGGAATGCATCGACCGCGGCGCCGCCGCGGTGATCACCAAGACCATCGGCGACGTCCCCAACATGCAGCGCCTGACCGAGAATTCGCGCTACGCCATTCTCAACGACAAGGGCGCCCTGATCCGGGGCAAGGTGCCGCGCTCGTTCACCTTCTACAGCCGCTCGGGCTATGTCACCGAACCGGCGCAGGACTGGACCGCGTATCTGACCGAAACCCAGAGCTATGCCGCCGCCCACGGCGCGCACATCATCGGCAACATCGCCTCGAACACGGTGCGCGGCTGGTGCGAGCTGGCGCGCCTCGTCGAGAGCTGCGGCGTGCCGATGCTCGAGGTCAATTTCCAGCACCCGCACCCCACCGACATCGACACCACCGGCGCCGAGGGCATCTGGATCGCCCAGGACCCGGACGTGACGGCGGAGGTGACGCGCCGGATCGTCGAGGCCGTCGATATCCCCGTCATGGTCAAGCTCACCCCGGAATCGAACCGCATAACCGAGATCGCGCGCGCCGCGCTCGATGCCGGCGCGGTCTCGGTCGCGGTCAGCAGTCGCTTTGTCGGCTTTGCCATCGACATCGAGACCGGCGAGCCGTGGATCGGTGGCCCGGCGGGGGTCGGGGGCCCGTGGGTGAAATACATCACCCAGCGCTGGATCCACGACATCTACAGCAAGATCGGCGCCGAAATCTCGGGCTCGAACGGCATCTTCGACGCCCGCGACGCGGTCGAGTTCATCATGTCGGGCGCG
>CAZNMK010000337.1:0-3661 GCA_964574045.1 uncultured Roseovarius sp.
CGCCCGGCCGGGCTGTTGTGCAGGTTGAGCGCGACAAAGGCGCCCACCAGCAGCACCACGCCGCTGATCCAGTACCACAGTTCGGACGAGCCCAGCTTGAGCCCGTAACTCTTGAGCAGCGAGCGCAGCCCAAGCGACGGGACGGTCATGCCGTCGGGGCCGCCGGTCAGCCAGCCCTCGTTGTTGATCGCCATGTAGATCAGGATACCCAGCCCCAGCGTCGCCACCGCCAGGTAATGCGCCTTGAGCCGCAGGATCGGCCGCCCCACCAGGAACGCCAGCAGCCCCGAGATCACCGCGCCCAGTATCACGCTCAGCGCCGGCGGCAGGCCCAGATGCGTCGGCCCCAGCGCGCAGGCATAGGCGCCTATGCCGGAAAACCCGGCATGGCCCAGGCTGACCTGCCCGGCATAGCCGACCAGGATCACCAGCCCGGTCGCCGCCAGCCCGTTGATGAAGATGAGCGCGCCGACACGGTAGTAATAGCTGCTGGGAAACAGCACCGGCGCCAGCAGGATGACCACGGCCAGCGCCAACAGCGTGGCGGTGCGGACGGAAATGCCGCTCATCGGATCACACCCTTTCCAGCGCGCTGCGCCCGAACAGGCCGTTGGGCATCACGAACAGCACCAGCAGAATGACGATGAAGGCCACCGCGTCCTTGTATTCGGAACTGATGTAGCCCGCCGTCATCGCCTCGATCAGGCCCACCAAGAGGCCGCCCACCAGCGCGCCGAACGGGCTGCCCATGCCGCCCAGGATGGCCCCGGCGAACCCCTTGAGCGCCAGCGTCAGCCCGACATCGTAGCTGGTCAGCGTCACCGGCGTCATCAGCACGCCGCCCAGCGCGCCGACCGCGGCGGACAGCGCGAAACTGAGCGTCATCATGTTGTTGGTGCCGATACCCACCAGCTGCGCGGCGAGCTTGTTGTTGGCGGTGGCCAGCACCGCCTTGCCCGTGAGCGTATGCGCGAAGAACAGCCATAGCGCCAGGAACGCGGCCAGCGCGCCGCCGACGATCCACAGGCTCTGCGGCAGGATCGTGGCGCCGCCGATCGAGATCGGATCGTCGCCCGAGATCGAGGGAAAGCGGTGCAGCTGCTTGTCGAACACGATCTGCGCCATCCCGCGCAGAAAGATCGACGCGCCGATGGTGATGATGATCAGCGACACCACCGAGGCCCCGCGCGCCGGCTCGATCGCCAGCTTGTTCAGCGCCACCCCCACCACGCATGTGACGACGATCGCGAACACCGCCGCGGCCGCCAGCGGCACCCCCGCGGCATAGGTGAAATAGGTGATCATCCCGCCCAGCATCACGAATTCGCCCTGCGCGAAATTGACCACGCCCGAGGCGTTGAAGATCAGGATAAAGCCCAGCGCGACCAGCGCGTAGACCGATCCGACGGTGATGCCGGAGAATAGAAACTGTAGGAATTCGGACATGTGCCAGCCCTGCCTGTCGGTGCGTCGGTCGTTGTTGGGCGGGGGCGGCGCCGGGCCGCCCCCGCCAGTGCGATCATTCGACGAGCGTCCAGTCGCCGCCCTGGATCTCGAGCATCCGGAAGGCCGTCAGATCGAGCCCGAGATGGTCGTCGGCGGACATGTTGACCTCGCCCGCGGTGCCCATGAAACCGGTGGTCTTTTCGATCTCGTCGCGGATCGCCGCCGGGTCGGCGGATCCGGCCCGCTCGATCGCCGCGATCAGCATCTTGAAGCCGTCATAGGCATGGCCGCCGAAGGTCGAGACCGGCTCGCCCGTGGCCGCCTCGTAGGCGTCGCGATAACCGACCACGACCGGCTTTTGCGGATCGTCGTCGGACAGCTTGTCGGCCACCAGGAGCGCCGACGCCGGCAGGCGCACGCCCTCGGCCGCGTCACCGGCAAGCTCGATGAAGCTCTTCGAGGCCACGCCGTGCGACTGGTAGAGCGGAACGTCGATGCCAAGCTGGGCAAAGTTGCGCGTCACGATCGCCGGACCCTGACCGAAGCCGGGGTTCAGCACCGCCTGCAGCCCCTCGGTGCCGGCGATCTTGGTCAGCTGCGGGGTCATGTCCGCATCCTTGGGGCCGTAGGTTTCCTCGGCCACGATCTCGATGCCGTAGGCGGGGGCCACGTCGACGCATTGACCGTGCATCGACTTGCCGAAGCCGCCGGTGCCGGCGATGATGCCGACCTTGCTGATCCCGCGCTTCTGCATGTCCTCGTAGATTTTCTCGCAGGCCATGCGGTCGGTGTGCGGGGTCTTGAACACCCATTTCTTGACCGGGTCGATGATGACCACCGCGCCGGCGAGCGAGATGAAGGGGATTTCGGCCTCTTCGAAGACCTCGACCATCGCCATCGTCGCGCCGGTGGTGGAGCCGCCGACCACGGCGACGACCTCGTCATCCTCCACCATCCGGGTGGCGAAGGTGCGCGCCTTGTTGGCGTCGGCACCGTCGTCATACATGATCAGTTCGATCATCTCGCCGTTGACGCCGCCGGCGGCATTGACCTCGTCGACGAGCATCTTCAGGGTCTTGGCCTCGGGATCGCCGAGAAAGGACGCCGGGCCGGTCTGAGCCAGCGTGCTGCCGATCTTGATATCGGCCTGGGCGGGAAGCGCCAGCGCGGCGGCCGCGGCCCCCAGCGTCAGGGTGATCGCCTTGGAGAGTTTGAGTAGTTTCATTTTCCGTTCCTCACTGTTGTTGCAGGTTCCGACTGCCTGTAAATTGTGTATATTCGTACCTTTATACCTGTTTTCAGCACGGGTTTCATCTGTTTTCCCGTTGCCCGCATGCGGCATTCAGCCCTTGGTCCGCATGTCCTTGACCCGCACCGCCTTGCCCTGCGAGCGCGGCACCGAACCCGGTGCCAGCGCGCGCACCTTGCAGGTGACGCCGATCAGCCCCTTGATGCGGTGGCGCACATCGGCGGCGATGCGGTGATGGTCGTCCTCGCCCCGCGCCGCGCCCGCCGCGACCTCGACCTCGATCGTCATCGCGTCCATCGCGCCCTCGCGTTCCAGCACGATCTGGTAGTGCGGCGCCAGCCCCGGCGCGCCCACCAGCGCGGCCTCGACCTGGCTGGGATAGACGTTGACGCCGCGGATGATCATCATGTCGTCGTCGCGCCCGGTGATGCGCCGGATGCGCAGATGCGTCCGCCCGCAGCCGCAGGGTTCGTCGGTCAGGCGGGTGATGTCGCGCGTGCGATAGCGCACGATCGGCAGCGCCTCCTTGGTCAGGGTGGTGATCACCAGCTCGCCGGTGGCGCCCATCGGCAGCGTTTCTCCGGTCTCGGGGTCGATGACCTCGAACAGGAAATGATCCTCCCATCCGTGCAGGCCGTCGCGGGCATTGTCGCATTCGCAGGCCACGCCCGGACCCATGATCTCCGAAAGGCCGTAGATGTCGACCGCCTTGATCCCGAACTGCCGGTCGAGCTCGGCGCGCATCTCCTCGCTCCAGGGTTCGGCGCCGAAAATGCCGCGGCTGACCGACAGCGACGCCGGATCGACCCCCATCTGCATCGCCGATTCGGCCAGGTTCAGCGCGTAGGAGGGCGTCGCGCACAGCACCCGCGGCGTGAAATCCTGCAACAGCAGGATCTGCCGCTCGGTGCCGCCGCCCGAGATCGGCACGACGGTGCAGCCCAGCCGCTCGGCCCCGTAATGCGC
>CAZNMK010000338.1:0-3649 GCA_964574045.1 uncultured Roseovarius sp.
GTTCCTGGATGTTCGATATGGCGACGATGCGGGTCTCGGGCGGCGTTCCCTCGGCGTCGATAAAGCTCAGCAGGCGGGCTTGCGCGGCCTCGCTCAGCGCCTCGACATCCTCGAGCACCAGGGTGCCGCCGCGCGCCTCCTCGACCGCGGGCAACTGGCTGGCGGCCGGGTCGGACGGCCCGAACAGCCGCGCGATCAGCGCATCCTCGTCGAAGGCCTTGCAGGCCAGCAGCACGAACTTGCGCCCGGCCCGCGCCCCCACCGCGTGCAGGGCATGCGCCACCAGCGTCTTGCCGGTGCCGGTCTCGCCCTCGATCAGCACATGGTTGTCGGCCTGGCCGAGATCGAGGATATCCTCCTTCAGCCGTTCCATCGCCGGGCTGTGGCCGATGAGCTTTTTCATCAGCTGCCCGCCATCCGAGAGCTCGCGCCGCAGCGCGCGCGCATCCAGCGTCATCCGCCGCGCGTTCGCCGCCTTCTTGGCCAGCTGCGTCATCCGGTCGGGGTTGAACGGCTTTTCCAGGAAATCGAAGGCGCCGATGCGCATCGCCTCGACCGCCATCGGCACGTCGCCATGCCCGGTGATCATGATCACCGGCAGGCTGGAATCGGTGCCCATCAGCTTCTTCAGGAACTGCATGCCGTCCATTCCCGGCATCTTGATGTCGGTGACCACGATGCCGGGATAGTCGGGTCCCAGCACCTTGAGCGCCTCCTCGGCCGAGGCGAACGCCTCGGTATCGTATCCCGACAGCGCCAGCCACTGGCTGATCGACTGGCGCATGTCGCGCTCGTCGTCGATGATGGCTATCTTCATGGCACTTGGCATTCCGGTTCTCTCCGTGGCCTGTCATTCCGCTGCGGACTGCCCGCCCCTGCGCGGCTCTTCGGGCAGGACCGGCAGCTGCATCTCGAACTGCGCGCCCCCGCCGGCGGCGTTGCGCGCGGTCAGCCGTCCGCCCATGTCGTTCACGATCCCCGAGGAAATGGCAAGCCCCAGCCCGACCCCCTCGCCGGGCTCCTTGGTGGTGTAGAAGGGCTCGAACAGGCTGTCGATGTTCTCGATCCCGTGACCGTTGTCGCGCACCGTCAGCACCGCCGTCTCGCCGGCGGCCAGCAGGATGTCGATCGCCGGCCCGGCGACATTGCGGGTGGCGTCGAGCGCGTTGCGCAAGAGGTTGATCATCACCTGCTCGATGCGCACCCGGTCGCCCATCACCAGCACCGGTTCCTCCGGCAGGGTACGGGTGATCCTGACCTGGCGCTGGCGCAGCTGCGGCTCCATCATCGCCAGCGCGGAATTGAGCGCATCGCCAAGATTTACGGGGGCAAACTCCTTGCCGCCCTGGCGGGCGTAGGATTTCAACTGCTTGGTGATGGCGCCCATCCGCTCGATCAGGTCGTCGATGCGCTGGAACGCGGTCACCGCCTCTTCGGGGCGGTTGCGCCCGAGGAGCAGCCGCGCCCCGGCAAGGTAGGTCTTCATCGCCGCCAGCGGCTGATTGAGCTCATGGCTGACGGCCGCCGACATCTCGCCCAGGGCCGCCAGCTTGGAGCTTTGCGCCAGCGTCTGTTCGGCGACGGCGAGGTTCTCCTGCACCCTCTGGCGTTCGGCGATTTCCCGCTGCAACCGCGCGTTCAATGCGCGAAGCTCCGCCGATTCCCGCTGAAAGACCGCCATCCGCAGCATCGCCCGCCGGTTGAGGACATAGAACGCCACCGCCAGCAGGATCGCGAAGCACATGATTTCCAGCGCCAGAAAGCCGTTCACCTTTTCGCGCACGCTGGCATAGGTGGTGAAACTGGCGATCCGCCAGCCGCGGAAACCGACCCGCCCGCCCACGCGCATCACCGCCTCGCCCTCGACCCAGGCGTCGGGCGGCAGCGTGTTCCAGTCGGCGGTGGCCTGCAGCGCCCGCTGGATGGCACTGGAGGGCGGCTCGCGCGCCAGCGCCTCTTCCTCGGTCAGGTCGCGCCAGCGCGGCTCTGTCGCCAGGATGATGCGGCCCTCGCTGTCGGTCACCAGCACGGCGTCGGAAATGCCCGACCAGGCGCGTTCGTACTTGCCCAGGCCGACCTCGACCAGGATCACGCCGGCCAGCCCCGCCTGGGTCTCCATCCGCCGGGAATAGAAAAAGCGAAAGCGCCGGCCGTCATCCTGCATGATGTTGAAAATGTTGTCCTTCGAGCGCAGCGCCTCGATAAAGACCGTGGCCTTGCGATAGTTCTGCCCCAGCGTTTCGCGATCGGTCGAGGCGACCACGCGGCCATCCTTGTCCAGCAGCGTCAGCGAAGCCGCCGAAATTTCCTCGTTGAACGAGATCAGGCGCTGGGTGGATTGCGAATAGTCGCCGCTCGCCAGCGCCGAGATCAGCGTCGGGTCGCGCGCCAGCAGCTGCGGCACGATGGCGTTCTGGCGCAATTCGCTCAGCAGGTTGCCGCTGTAGAGCGCCAGCCGCACGACGGCGCGGTTGCGCGTGGTTTCGGTAAAGCGGTCGGTCAGAAAGCGGTTGGTGACGGCCACCGTGGCGATGGCCAGAACCACCAGCGCCAGCAGCACCAGCCTCGCCCGCAAGCTGAGCGTGCGGATCGCGCCGCGCGGCTTGGGATCGGACGTGGTGACGGGCAGGCTCATGTCGCCAGATTACGCCGCCGGCGGCAGCGCCTCAAGCGCTCAGGCAGGCTGCAGCGCCTGCGCCAGCGTCTCGAACAGAACCCGGCCTTCGGTATTGCCGTGGATCGGGTCGGCCATCCGTTCGGGGTGCGGCATCATCCCCAGCACGCGGCGGTTCTCGGACAGGATCCCGGCGATGTCGCGGGCGGCGCCGTTGGGGTTGTCGCGATACCGGAACGCGACGCGGTCCTCGGCCTCGAGCCGGTCGAGCGTCGCCTCGTCGGCGAAATAGTTGCCGTCGTGGTGGGCGATGGGAAAGGTCACCTCGGCCCCCGCCTCATACCCGCGGGTAAAGACGCTGTCGGCGGTCCCGACCGTCAGCCGCGACGGCTTGCAGACGTATTTCAGCCCGGCATTGCGCAGCAGCACGCCGGGCAGAAGCCCGGTTTCGGTCAGCACCTGAAAGCCGTTGCAGATACCCAGAACATGGCCGCCGCGCCCGGCGTGGGCCACCACCGCCCGGCAGATGGGCGAATTGGCGGCGATCGCCCCGCAGCGCAGGTAGTCTCCGAAGGAAAAGCCGCCGGGGATGGCGACCAGGTCGATGCCGGCGGGCAGGTCGATGTCCTTGTGCCAGACCATCGAGACCCTGGCGCCGGCGGCTTCGAGCGCGACCCGCAGATCGCGGTCGCAGTTCGAGCCGGGAAAGACGATGACGGCAACTCTCATTGGTTTCTCCGTTCCTTCAGGCAATCGAGAATGCCATCGCGCATCCCCTCGGCATAGCCTTTGCTGTAATCCGGGCTGTTCCAGTCATCATGCGTCGGATGGATAGCGAACCCGCAGGTCGTGTTATATCCGACAGATGAGCCATCTTCATATCCCACGTCGTGGCTTTTTTCCTCTTTGCAAGCGGACAACGCGGAAACGCTCGCCATTGAGAGCATCAGAAGAACATTCCTGGCGTTACGTCCACAACACCGGCGTTCGGGCATCGGCGCTGAGGGCAGTCTCCGGCCGCGGGTGGGGGCAAAG
>CAZNMK010000339.1:0-3645 GCA_964574045.1 uncultured Roseovarius sp.
GCGGGTATGGGCGATCAGGTCGGCCAGCTCCGGCGTCTCGCCGGAATTGGACAGCACCAGCGCCACGTCGCCCTGCGTCACCATGCCCAGGTCGCCATGGCTCGCCTCGGCCGGGTGGACGAATTGCGCCGGCGTCCCGGTCGAGGCCAGCGTGGCCGCGATCTTGCGCCCGACATGGCCGGACTTGCCCATGCCGGTCACGACCACGCGGCCGCGCGCGGCCAGGATGGTCTCGACCGCGCGGTCGAAGCTGTCGCCAAGGCCGTCGGCCAGCAGGGCCAGCCCCTCGGCCTCGGTGCGGATCACCCGGCGGGCGGTATCGAGATATGCGCTCATGGCCCGCTACCTAGTGATGGAAGATGTCGTTTTCATCCCCCCAGCCCAGCAGGTCCAGATGGGCGCGGGTGGGAAGAAAGTCGAAACAGGCCTGCGCCAGGTCCAGCCGCCCCTCGCGCGCCAGCCGCTTTTCCAGCTCGGCCTTCAGCGCATGCAGATGCAGCACGTCCGAGGCGGCATATTCCAGCTGCGCCTCGGACAGATCCGCCGCGCCCCAGTCGCTGGTCTGCTGCTGCTTGGAGATGTCGACGCCGACCAGTTCCGAAAGCAGGTATTTCAGCCCGTGCCGGTCGGTATAGGTGCGCACCAGCTTGCTGGCGATCTTGGTGCAATAGACCGGCGACGCCAGCGCGCCGAAGGCATTGAGCAGCGCGGCGATGTCGAAGCGCCCGAAATGAAAGAGCTTCAGCACGTCCGGGTTTTCCAGCAGCGCGGCGAGGTTGGGCGCCTCGGTCCGGCCCTGCGCGATCTGGACGATGTGCGCCTCGCCATCCCCGCCCGACAGCTGCACCACGCACAGCCGGTCGCGGTGCGGATTGAGGCCCATCGTCTCGCAGTCGATGGCCACGACCGGGCCGAGGTCGAGCCCGTCGGGAAGGTCGTTGCGGTAAAGATGGTTCGCCATTCTCATTCCCTTCGGTGGAGGGAATGGTGCCCAGGAGAGGACTCGAACCTCCACGTCCGTACGGACACTAGCACCTGAAGCTAGCGCGTCTACCAATTCCGCCACCTGGGCCGGTGTCGTGAGCCAGCCGTTTATCCGTGGGTCAGGAGGGTGTCAATGTCGATTTTGCCGCGCCGCCGCAGCGGCGTTCGCGGCTTGTCGAAACCCGCCCGGCAAGCTAGGAAGATGCGCGAATGCCAGAGAGGACGGAGGCAGGAACATGCCGGCAGCGAAACTCGTCACCATCTACGGGGGCTCGGGGTTTGTCGGGCGCTATATCGCCCGCCGCATGGCCAAGGCCGGCTGGCGCGTGCGCGTCGCCGTGCGCCGCCCGAACGAGGCGATGCACGTCAAACCCTACGGAGCGGTCGGCCAGGTCGAGCCGGTTTTCTGCAACATTCGCGACGACGACAGCGTGCGCGCGGTGATGCAGGGCGCGGATGCCGCGATCAACTGCGTCGGCACCTTTTCGCGGCGCGGCAAGAACAGTTTCGACGCCATTCAGCACCAGGGCGCGGCCCGTATCGCCCGCATCGCCGCCGACGAGGGCGTGGCGCGGCTGGTGCACATCTCGGCGATCGGCGCCGACGTGGAGGCGCGTTCGCTCTACGGCCAGAGCAAGGGGCGGGGCGAGGCCGCAATCCTCGCCGCCTATCCGGATGCGGTGATCCTGCGCCCCTCGGTCATCTTCGGACCCGAGGACGCGTTTTTCAACCGCTTCGCAGCGATGACGCGGCTGGGGCCGATCCTGCCCGTGGTGGGCGCCTCGACCCGGTTTCAGCCGGTCTATGTCGACGACGTCGCGGCGGCCGCGCAGATGGGCGCCGATGGCCGGGCCGCGCCCGGCATCTTTGAGCTGGGCGGGCCGGACGTGGCCACCTTCCGCGAGCTCATGCAGCGGATGCTGCGGGTGATCCAGCGCCGGCGCCTGATCGTGAACATCCCGTTCTGGATCGCCGGTATCATGGGCTGGGCGATGGAGATCGTGCAGACCGTCAGCCTGGGCCTCATTCCGGCGCAGATCACCCGCGACCAAGCGAAAAGCCTGCGCTCGGACAACGTGGTCTCTAAGGGTGCGAAAGGCTTTGCCGATCTCGGCATCGAGCCGGTATCGCTCGAATCGGTGCTGCCGGACTATCTGTGGCGGTTCCGCCCCGACGGCCAGTACGCGGCGATCAAGGCGTCGGCGGGAAACCTGCGCCACGGATAGGAAGGGCGGTGTTTTCTGATTGAACCACCGCCTTGACGCGAGGATCGCGCCCGGCCGTCGAATCTGGTGGAACCCTTCCTGCCCTAGCCATAGGCGATGGCCAGCAGCACCGCGCCCAGAATGACGCGATAGATCACATAGGGCGTAAAGCTGACCTTCGAGAGAAAGCGCATCATCAGCGCCAGCGCCAGATAGGCGGCGGCGAAGGCAAAGACCGAGGCGACGGCGGCCTCGGCCAAGAACGGCCCGACCGCCTCGACCCGGGTCATGTCGACCATCAACACCGCTCCGGTACACAACGTGGTCGGGATCGACATCAGCATCGACAGCCGCGTTGCGTCGTGGCGCTCGAACCCCAGCGCCCGCGCGCCGGTGATCGAGATGCCCGAGCGCGACACCCCGGGAATGAGCGCCACCGCCTGCCACAGCCCCATCGCCAGCGCCTGCCGCGCGGTCCATTGCGGCGCGGCCAGGGTCTGGGGCGCGCGCCGGTCGACGGCCCACAGCAGGATGCCAAAGAGGATCATCATCCAGCCGATGATGCGGATGTCGCGTAGCGCCTCCTCCAACCCCAGCGCGACGATGACCGCGCCGGCCAAAACGATGGGCACCGTGGCGACGATCAGGTGCGAGGCCAGCCGCGTCTCGGGGTGCGAGCGGTCGCCGCGCAAGAGCGCCACAAGCCCGGCGCCGGCGCGGCGGGCGTCGGCGCGAAAGTAGAGAATCACCGCCAGGATCGAACCCAGGTGCACCGCCACGTCGAGCGCGATGTCGTTCGCGGCGGGGCCGTTGAGCTTGTGCAGCAGCGCCAGATGCGCCGACGAGGAAATCGGCAGGAATTCGGTGATCCCCTGCACGATGGCCAGAACCAGTATTTCGAAATACGCCATCAAGAACCCTGCCCGAACTCGCGCGCAGCTATAAAGCAATGCCTTTCAGGCGCAAACGCCAATAAAGGTCCGAATCGGTACTAAAAACTGGAGGATTTCGGCGACTGCCCGGCCGAAATCCGCAAAAAAGCAAAAGAAAGTCAGCAATTCTGACTTTTCATCGAATCCACGCTTCTGTAAAAGGTCGCGGTGGTTCATGGAGTCGGGAGGGTTCGCCGTGGCCAGGCAGCCGATGCTGAAATTCGTCACCGTCGGGCGGGACATGCCTGAAAAGCGCGCCGCCGAGGCCCGCAACCGGGATTTTCACGAAATCTATGCCGAATTCGCCGAGGCCAAGGCGCGCGAGCAGGCGTCGCGGTGCAGCCAGTGCGGCGTGCCCTATTGCCAGACCCACTGCCCCTTGCACAACAACATCCCCGACTGGCTGCGCCTGACGGCCGAGGGCCGCGTGCGCGAGGCCTACGAACTCAGCCAGCAGACCAACACCTTTCCCGAGATCTGCGGCCGCATCTGCCCGCAGGACCGGCTGTGCGAGGGCAACTGCG
>CAZNMK010000340.1:0-3637 GCA_964574045.1 uncultured Roseovarius sp.
GGACGCACAGAGGTGTTTGCCCCCCAGGGCAGCCAGCCGGGCGCGGCGGAGACGCTGTGATAGACCATCACCGGCACCCCGCCGCGGTCGTCGAGCGCGCGCAGCGCCAGCGCCAGCCCCGCCGCGGCAGCCAGCGCCGCGGCCCAGCCCGGCACCGCCGGCGCCGCCAGCAGGATCAGCCCGGCGCCGCCCCCCAGGGCCGCCCAGAGGCCGGATAGCAGGGCCTTGCGCCGTTTGCGCTGCCGCCGGTCCGGCATTCCGTCAGCTCCAGATCAGCATGAACGGGCGGCGCGGCTTGCGGTGGCCGACCTTGTCGAGCGAACGCACCTCGATCTCCTCGACCCGGCCCGACGGAACGGCCACGATGATGGTGCCGTCGGGCTGATCGTCCCACGATACCACCTCGGATACCGGCGGCAGGGTCTCGACCTTGATCGCGCCGTTCTTTCCGCCGTCGCCGAACTGGACCTCGATCACGGCACGGATCACGGCGGCGACGCGGCCGATCTCTTCCCGGCTCAGAAATCCCGTGACCAGAACGGAGTGGGTACTCAGCCCGGCGCCGGCGCTCATCCGCCTGGTCAGTCCGATGGCGAACTGCCTGAGCATCCGCTGGGCGAACCGGCGCCCGGTAAAGCGGCCGTGGCGGAAATGGCGGCGGAACCTGCGGTTGACCGTGGGCAGCGCGCGGGTGCCGATCACCGCCTGCAGGTCCGACTTGGTGCGCACGCGGGTACCCACGGTGTCGATCAGGATGATCCCGGCCACGGCCAGCAGCCCGCCGACGATCGTCGCCACCACGGTATTGACCAGCACCTTGGGAAATTCCGGATAGACCGAGGCCACGGCCGGGCTGACGATGCGCAGCTGCGACATGCGCGCGTCGGTTCCCAGCTCCAGCGAGACGCGGCGTTCGCGCAGGGCCTCCAGGTCGGCGCTGGCGGCGTCGATGGCGTTGGTCAGCTTGTCCAGTTCGCGCTGCTTGACGGCGAGGCCGTTCAGCTCGGCGTCGATCTCGGCGATGTTCCTGCGGCGCACGTCGATCTCGTCCTGCTGGTCGGCGATCTTGCGGCGCTGGGGCTGCAGCACGCCCTCGCTGTCGCGCTGGCGGCTGCCGAGCGTCTGCATCTGGTAGGCCAGTTCGTTTTCCAGCTTGACCAGCTCTATCTCGGCTTCCTGCAGGGCCTGCACCAGCACCCGGCGGCTTTCCAGCATGACCGACAGTTCCAGCGCGATGTCGCGCACGCCCAGCGTTTCGCGCAGTTGCTCGAGCTGCGACAGCAGGTCGGCCAGCTCGGCTTCCTTGGTGGCGATCTTGCCCTCGACCACCTGGACCGAACTGAACAGCTGGTCGCGGAAATCGGCGCTGGCGATTTCGCCATAGGCTTGGGCAAAGGCGTTGGCGATGCGCGCCGACACCTCGGGGTACTGGCTCTTGGCCTCCAGCCGGATGATGTAGGAGCCTTCGACGAAATCGACGCCGATGGCGTTCTTGAGGATCGCCAGGTACTCGGTACGTTGGTCCGGCGGCACGAAGAAGCCGTAGTTCAGCATCGCCCAGCTGCGCCAGATCGTGTCCTTGAGCAGGTCGATCACGTCGGGCGGATCGACCGGGCGGTCGCCCCTGGCTTGGGCCATCAGGATGTCGAGCGCGCGCTCGCGCACCGGGTTGCTGAGCAGCCGCTCGATATGGGTCTGGGTGATGATGGTGGCCGGGTTGAACTGACCGGCATCCTTGAATTCGCGGTTGAACCGCAGCGCCTCTTCCGACGGCTGCATGTTCATCGTCACCGACGAGACATAGACCGGCACGTATTTCAGCAAGGCCAGGCTGAGCCCCAGCGCCACCAGCCCGGCGACCGAGACGCTCAGGAACACCGAGCGGCGGAACAGGCGGAAGAGTTCGCGGTAGTGGTCAAGCAATGGTGTCGCCCCGGCTCATTTCGCCCCGATCAGGCCCAAAGGTACGGACCCACTAACCACAACGGCATCGGCACTGCAATTGCGTTCGGCCGCCGCGAGCGGCATCAGCGTCGCCTGCCGGCGCCCGGCATCGGCGATGCAGATCGCCGTCGCATCGCCCCCTTCGGCGGATGCGACAAGGGCCACCGCCGCGGGATCGAGCGCGACATGGCTGCGGCGCCCGTCATCGTACACGATCTCGAAGGCGCGCGCGTCGCCGATGCGGCGCACCTCGGCCCCGGCGGTCAGCATCCGCGACAGCAGCCGATAGGCCGCCACGCCCGGCTTGGGCCGGCGATTGCGGTCGTAAAGCTGCACCCGCGAATTGCCCCAGGTCGAATTCACCTCCTCGCCCAGCCCGAACCACAGGCAGAACCGCATCCCCCCGGCGAGCGCGTTGAGATTGCGTTCGATCACCGAAACATAGTGCCCGTGGCCGCTGTAGCTGCCGCCATAGTTCAGCGACGGCCCGCCGCATTCGCTGGACAGCACCGGGTGGCCCGACAGCCGTTTCAGCGCCGCGATGCGCGCCGGGTCGCGGGTTTCCGGGCCGTAGAGATGGGCATCGGCGATGTCGTAGCGGGCCTCGCGCAGCACCCGCCTGAGCCGGTTCTCGAACAGCTCCTGCGCCGGCGGCGCCATCAGATCGGCACGCGATATGCGTCTGATCCTGCCCGGCTCGTGTTCCTGCTGCAGCTCCATATCGGCGCCCAGGACGATGGCGGCGGCGTCGATGGTAAAGACCGAAAGCCCGCCGAGGACAAAGATCGCATCGCGATCGGCCGCCTTGACCGCGTCATGCGCCAGGTTGACATAGGCCAGCAGTTCGTCGCTGCTGCCGCCCCATCCGCCGGCGGTGTTCTTTGCGCCCATGAACTCGTTCGCCGCCTGCCAGTAGCGCACCGGCCCGCGCAGCCCCGGCATGTCGTCGGTGCCGTCGCCGTCATAGCGTTCGACCGTGCTTCGGACGAAGCGCGACCATGCGTCGGGATCGCGCGGCGTGGCATTGTTGAGGTGTTTGGTGGCCGGCATCACCGCCCATTCGGCATCCGAGGTAAAGGTGACGAACGGCGTCAGCCCCAGCCGCTGCATCTCGGCGATGCGGCGGTCGAGGGCACGGAAATCGAACCGGCCGGGCGCGGGCTCGATATGTTTCCATGCGGCGTCGATGCGCACCACGCCGATGCCGGCGTCGGCGACGTGGCGGTAAACGGCCGGGTCCGCGCCGGGAAAGGCCAGGCCGAGCCGCGGGTTGATCTTCGCCCGGACATCGAAGATCGCGCTCGCATCCTGCTGGGCCGCCGCCGGCCCCGATCCGAGTATCGCCGCAGCGAGCGCCGCGCAAAGGAGTTTCGTCATCGTCGTCAAGCCATCCTGCCGCGTCATCCTATCGCCTGAGCATCCCGAGCAGGCCGAAGCGCCACGCCAGGATCGCCACCGCTACCGCCCCCGCCAGCGCCGATCCCGCCAGCGTCAGCATCGCCGCCGCGAGCGGCGCCAGCCCGCCGCCGGCTGCCTGTCCGGCCAGGTGCCCGAGCGCCAGCGCCGCCAGCACCGCCACCGCCGCCGCCGCCGGCCTGGCCGCCATCCGCCAGCCATGCGGCGTCACCGGCCGGAACCCGCGATCGCCCAGCGCCGCCAGCACCAGCGCCGCCACGCCCGGGCCCGCCGCCAT
>CAZNMK010000341.1:0-2676 GCA_964574045.1 uncultured Roseovarius sp.
CCGATCCCCGCCAGCACCTGAAGGCCGAAGACCGCCATCGCCAGCGCGAAGAACTTGTAGGTCGCGCGCTGCGTCTTGCGCACATAGCCGTTTTCCAGGTCATAGGTCGTGAGCGAGCGTTCCTGGCTGCCCTCGAACGGGTCGTATTGCAGCGTCTTCATCTGGCCATAGACGTAGAGCATCATATCGATGCCGATAAAGAGGGCGAGGATCGAGGCGAGAGACCAGATATAGTTGTCGGCGGTCGGCTTGTTGCCGGCATCGGGATCGTAGGGCCAGTTGTGGGTATAGCTGTAGTCCTCGCCCGGCCGGCTGGCGGCCGCCGCCCAGCCGCCCCAGTAAAAGAACGCCGCCAGATCGCGTATCTCGCCCGCGTCGGTCAGATAGCCGGTCTGGAAGAGTTCCTCGTAGTCGGGGTCGCCGAACATGCGCCGATAGTGCAGCGCCACGTCCTCGAACGCGGCCGCCTGTCCGGCGCTAAGCGCGATCGTGCCGGCGGCCTCGTCCCAGCCGTTCTGGCGCAACTCGCGGCGCACCTGCGCGGCGATCGCGTCGCGCGTGCGCATGGGCAACTCGGCCGCCGGCGCCTCGGCGCGGGCCTCGGCCTCGTAATGGTCGATCATGCCCCGGTAGGTGCGGTGCAGCGCGTCGGCGGTGAAATCGGGCCCGCGTTCGGCCCCGTCGCCCCAGAACGAGCCATAGCTCATCAGCCCGCGCAGGTGGAACACCTCCTTGCCGAGGTCGATCTGTTCGGCCGAGATCACCAGCGCCCCGTCCGGGCCGCGGAAATCGGCCACCGGCGGCGCGCTGACATAGGTGGCGCGGCCCATATAGGCCAGCCCCACCGCGCTGACGAGGATGACGACGAAGAAATGCAGGCCCCAGAATTTCTTGTTGATCATCAGCCGGGCGATGCTGCCAAAGCCGGCGGGGCGAGGTGTTGCGTGCGGCACGGGCGTTGTTCCCTTTCCATGGAATCGATCCGGTTCGCCAACCGATGGGCGCCCCCGCCGCCACCGCGGCGGCCGCGTCGGCCGGCACCCCGCGGCGCACGGGGCGGCCGCCGGGACATGCGCGGACAATCCGCCGAAACCCGGCGCAAAAAAATAACAAGGGTTAGGAACCGGAAATAATCCGGGAAACAGAATGTTTCACGCCGCCGGCCGGCGCCGGTCTTGCACGCCATCGTGACCGTCGCGGGGTGGCGATACCCCGCCCCGCCGCTTGCACGCGGCCGAGGACGGTCCATAATCCGGGGCCACGCGCCCGCGCGGCAAGACCGGAACAGCCGATGACCGACAGATTTCTCGATGCCGAACCCGCGATCCGCCTGGGCGTCTTTCTGGGCGTGCTGGCGGCGATGATGATCTGGGAAATCGCCGCCCCGCGGCGGCGGCAGGAGGTGCCGCGCCTGCTGCGCTGGAGCAACAACCTCGCCCTGGTCGTGCTGGACACGGCGATCCTGCGGCTGGCCTTTCCGCTGCTGGCGGTGGGAATTGCCGCGATCGCCGAGGCCGGCGGCTGGGGGCTGTTCAACGCGCTCGACTGGCCGCGTTGGCTGGCGGCGGTGCTGTCGGTGCTGATCCTCGATCTGGCCATCTACCTGCAGCATGTGATGTTTCACGCGGTGCCGGCGCTGTGGCGGCTGCACCGGATGCACCATGCCGACACCGAAATCGACGCCACCACGGGGCTGCGGTTTCACCCAGTCGAGATACTGCTGTCGATGGCGATCAAGCTCATGGCGGTGGCCGCGCTGGGGGCGCCGCCGGTGGCGGTGCTGATCTTCGAGGTGCTGCTCAATGCCACGTCGCTCTTCAACCATGCCAATATAGACCTGCCGCGCCGGCTGGACCGGGTGTTGCGGCTGGCGGTGGTGACGCCCGACATGCACCGGGTGCATCATTCGGCGATCCCGGCCGAGACCAACAGCAATTTCGGCTTCAACCTGCCGTGGTGGGACCGGCTGCTGGGCACCTACCGGGCGCAGCCCGCAAGGGGGCACCTGGGGATGACAATCGGCCTTGAGCGGTTCAGGGACCGGCGCGAGCTGTGGCTCGACCGGATGCTGCTGCAGCCGCTGCGCGGGCCGGCCTCGGGGCACATGCTGGATGCCGGCGGCGGGCCGGGCGAGAGCGACGCATCGCCCGATGGACAGGATGGCGGGCAGGAGCGATGACCCGCCGGCCGCCGCGCACCGACACGCCAGGAGGAGGGCCGGGATGCCCTGCACACGCCGCCGTTTCCTGACCCTGTCCGCCGCCGTGGCGGCGGCAGCGGCGATGCCCGGGGGCGGGCGCGCCGGTGTGCAGGCGCGCTGGCGGGGCGTGGCGATGGGGGCGGAGGCGTCGATGACCCTCGCCGGGGTCGACGCCATCGCCGCGCGCCCGGTCTTTGCCGCCGCCGAGGTCGAGATCGCGCGGCTCGAACGCATCTTCAGCCTGTTCGAACCCCACGGCGCGCTGAGCCGCCTCAACGCGCGCGGGCGTCTTCTGTCGCCGCCGCCCGAACTGGTCGAGGTGCTGGCCCTGTCGGACCGGCTCCACCGCGCCACCGGCGGGGCCTTCGACCCCACGGTGCAGCCGCTCTGGCAGGCACTGGCCGGGGGCGGCGATGCGGCCGCGGCGCGCGCGCTGGTCGGCTGGGGCGGGGTGGCGTTCGGCGACGGCGAGGTGC
>CAZNMK010000341.1:2686-3636 GCA_964574045.1 uncultured Roseovarius sp.
ACCGGATCGCGGCGCTGCTGCGGGGTCGGGGATTCGGCGACATCCTGATCGACATGGGCGAGATCGCGGGCTTCGGCCGCGCCGCCGATGGCAGCGAATGGCAGGCGGGCATCGTCGCGCCAGATGGCCGGGCACTCGGGCGTGTGGCCCTCGCCGACCGGGCGCTGGCCACCTCGGCCCCTATGGGCACGGCGATCTCGGCGGGGCAGGGGCATATCCTGTCGGCCGCGGGGCTGGTGCCGCAACAGTCGCTGGTGGCGGTCTCGGCGCCCCTTGCGGCGGTGGCCGACGGGCTGGCGACGGCGCTGTGCCTGCTCGATGCGGATGCGGGCGCGCGCGCGGTGGCGGCGTTTCCCGGCGCCCGGATCGAGGCGATGGAGCCGGCCTGAACCGGCGCGTCAGGCCGGCGCCGATGCCCGCCGCAGCGCCGTTGCAACGACACCCGGCGCGCCGGGGGCGCAGCCCAGCGGGTCCAGCAACACGCCCTCGAACTGCGCCAGGTCCAGCGCCTCGGGGATGTCGTCGGTGACATGGCCGCCCCTGGCGGCAAAGAACGGCAGGCAGATGGATCTGGCGCCCAGATCGAATGCTTGATCGGCCAGGTAGGGCGGTTCCTCGATGAAACCGACGCGGATTTCGGCAAGGCTGGTCATTTCCGCCAGCGCATCGCCAAAGGCGCGGGTGTTGCGGGCCGATTCGGGGCTGCGCCCCGACCCGTGCGCGGCGATGAAGACGCGGGTTTCGCCCGCCTGCCAGCCCCGGTCGTGCAGCACGCCGGCGATCAGTTCGGCGGCCATCGCCGGCAGCGAGGGGTCGCGCCCGAAGGGCGGCAGCACGCGGGCCTCGCGATTGTCGAGCCGCTGGCGCAGCGCCTCGCGGGTGAACCAGCCCTCGGTCATGAAGAGCGGATAGACCAGTGCGCCGGGTCCGGCCGCGTCAAGCGCGGCATC
>CAZNMK010000342.1:0-3631 GCA_964574045.1 uncultured Roseovarius sp.
ATGCCGATCTGAACGATCGCGACCTGGTGGTCGAGGCCGTGTTCGAGAGCATGGAGGTAAAGCGCGAGGTCTTTGCCCGGCTCGACCGGATATGCAAGCCCGGCGCGGTGCTGGCAACCAACACGTCCTATCTCGACATCGACGAGATCGCCGCCGTCACCGGGCGCCCCGAAAGCGTGCTGGGGCTGCATTTCTTTTCGCCCGCGCATGTCATGAAACTGCTCGAGGTGGTGGTCGCCGCGCGCACCGCGCCCGAGGTCGCGGCGACGGGTTTCGCGCTGGCCAGGCGCATGGGCAAGATCGCGGTGCGCGCCGGCGTCTGCGACGGCTTCATCGGCAACCGCATCCTGGCGCATTACCGCAAGGCGCTCGACGGCGCGGTGCTGGCGGGCGCGAGCCCGTTTGATGTCGATCGCGCCCTGGTGGATTTCGGGCTGGCGATGGGGCCCTATGCGGTGGGCGATCTCGCCGGGCTGGATATTTCGTGGGCCAACCGCAAGCGTCTTGCCCCCGCCCGCGACCCGCGCGAGACCTATGCCGAATTCGCCGACCGGCTTTGCGAGGCCGGTGATTTCGGACGCAAGACCGGCAAGGGTTTCTACATCTACGAAAGCGGCGCCGCGCCCGAGCCCAACCCGGCGGTCGAAGACATCGTCGCCGCCGAGCGGCGGGCCAAAGGCATCGTGCCGCGCGCCCTGCCCGACACCGAGATCGTCGCGCGTCTGATGGCCGCCATGGTCAACGAGGCGGCGCGCGTCCTCGATGATGGCATCGCCGCCCGCCCGGGGGATATCGACGTGGCGATGATCAACGGTTACGGGTTCCCGCGCTGGCGCGGCGGGCCGATGCATTACGCCGACACCGTCGGGCCGGCGACCATCCTCGCCGATATCGGGCGCTTTTCCGCCGAGGACGATTTCCTCTGGCAGCCGGCGCCGCTTCTGGCGCGGCTCGCCGCCGACAACGGCACATTCGCCAGCCTCGACGGCTGAACAAGGGAGACACGAACATGAAACAGGCCGTCATCGTATCGACCGCCCGCACCGGGCTGGCGAAATCCTATCGCGGCGCCTTCAACGAAACCCATGGCGCCACCATGGCCGGGCACGCCATCGAACACGCGGTGAAACGGGCGGCGCTCGACCCCGCGCTGATCGAGGACGCCTTTGTCGGCTGCGGCTATCCCGAGGGGCGCACCGGCATCAACATCGCCCGCCAGTCGGCGATCCGGGCCGGGCTGCCGGTCGGCGTGGCGGCGGCGACGGTAAACCGCTTCTGCGCCTCGGGCCTGCAGGCCATCGCCATGGCCGGCCACGCCATAGCGCAGGAGGGCGCGCCGGCGGCCATCGCCGGCGGGGTGGAAAGCATCAGCCAGATGCCCCCCAGCCGCCCGCCGCAGGCGCGCGATCCCTGGATCGAGGAACACAAGCCCGACCTCTACCTGCCGATGATCGAGACCGCCGACATCGTCGCCAGGCGCTATGGCATCAGCCGCGAGGCGCAGGACGAGCTGGCGCTGGAGAGCCAGCAGCGCACCGCCGCCGCGCAGGCGGCCGGGCGGCTCGACGACGAGATCGTGCCGATCGCCGTCACCCAGGCGTTCAAGGATCGCGAAACCGGCGAGATCACGCGCCGCGAGGTCACGTTCGGCATGGACGACTGCAACCGCCCCGATACCACGCTCGAGGGGCTGGCCAAACTCGCCCCGGTGCGCGGCGAGGGCAACTTCGTCACCGCCGGCAACGCCTCGCAGCTCTCCGACGGCGCCGCCGCGCTGGTGCTGGCCGACGAGGCGCTGGCCGGGCGCCAGGGGCTCGAGCCGCTGGGCGCGCTCAAGGGCTTCGCCGTCGCCGGCTGCGAGCCCGACGAGATGGGCATCGGCCCGGTCTTTGCGGTGCCGCGGCTGCTGGATCGCCACGGGCTCAGGGTCTCCGACATCGACTTGTGGGAGCTCAACGAGGCCTTCGCCAGCCAGGCGCTCTATTGCCGCGACAAGCTCGGGATCGACCCCGAAATCTGCAATGTCGACGGCGGCTCGATCTCGATCGGTCACCCCTTCGGCATGACCGGCGCGCGCATGGCCGGGCACCTGCTGATCGAGGGCCGGCGGCGGGGCGCGAAGCTCGGCGTCGTGACCATGTGCGTGGGCGGCGGCATGGGCGCGGCGGGCCTTTTCGAGATTTTCTGAGCCGGGCCGATGGCGGCGGCCCCCTCCGACCCCCGCATTGCCACCACGCTCGCGCGCGGGCTGGGGGTTCTGCGCGCCTTCCGCCCCACCGACCGCGGGCTGACCAACCGCGAGATCTCGCGCCGCACCGGCCTGCCGCCGCCGACCGTTTCGCGGCTCTGCTATACGCTTTGCCAGCTCGGTTATCTCACCCACGGGCGCAAGCACGGCAAGTACCGGCTGGGGCCGGCGACGCTGGCGCTGGGCAATATCGCGGCGGCGGCGTTTTCCTTCGTCGATGCCGCCGCGCCCGAATTGCAGCGGCTGGCCGACAGGACCGGCACGCTGATCGGCATCGCCGTCGCCGACGACGGCCGCATGCTGCTGACCCGCACCTGGCGACCGCAAGGGTCGACCTCGATCTGGCTCGAGCCGGGCTACCGCCTGCCGGTGGCGGCGTCCTCGACCGGCAAGGCGTGGCTCGCCGCCGCCACCGAGGCCGAATTCGATCGTCTCGGCACGCTGCTCACCCAGCGCGGCGAGGCCGACGCTGCGGCACTCGAGGCGCTGCGGCACGAGGCGCAGGCCGAATGCGCGGCGCGCGGCTTTGTCCGGCTCGAGGGCGGCGCGCATTTCTCCGCCGCCATCAATTCGGCCGCGGTGCCCTGCCGGCCACGCGAGTTCGGCGCCGCGGTGGTGTTTCTCAGCGGCGCCACCTTTGACGACTGCCCCGCCGAACGCATGACCGGCACCGTCGGCCCGGCGCTGGCGCGCATGGTGGCGGGGCTGCGCGAACGCAGCCTGTGAGGGGCATCGCCCAATTTTGATCAAATCCCCATTGCCAACCCCGGGCGGCGTCTGCGAGACTTCACCCCGGAATGCCGCGGCCCGCGACCGGCCGGCGGTTTGAAGACAGGAAAGAACACCTCATGACCCTTGCCCCCAACTCCGCCGAGGCGCGTGACATCGCCTATCACTTCCACAGCTACACCAACGCCATCGCCCATGCCGAGAAGGGCCCCCAGATCATGGAGCGCGGCGAGGGCGTCTTTGTCTGGGACAGCCACGGCAAGCGCTATGTCGAGGCGATGGCCGGGCTCTGGAGCGTGGCCGTAGGCTTTGGCGAGGAGCGCCTGATCGAGGCGGCGATCGCGCAGATGCGCCAGCTGCCCTATTATCACAACTTCGCCCACCGCTCGCACGGGCCCGCCATCGACCTGGCCGAAAAGCTGGTGGCGATCGCGCCGGTGCCGATGTCGAAGGTCTTCTTCACCAATTCCGGTTCGGAGGCCAACGACACGGTGATGAAGATGATCTGGTACCGCTCCAACGCGCTGGGGCAGCCGGAAAAGAAGAAGATCATCGCACGCCAGCGCGGCTATCACGGGGTCACCATCGCCTCGGCCAGCCTGACCGGGCTGCCCAACAACCACCGTTCGTTCGACCTGCCGATCTCGCGGGTGC
>CAZNMK010000343.1:0-3629 GCA_964574045.1 uncultured Roseovarius sp.
CGGTGCTGGCCTGCTGGATGGGCGAGACGGCCGTGACCGAGGGGCGCAAGCTGCTTTCCGCATCGGGCATTCCCGAGTTCACCACGCCCGAGCGCGCGGTCGAGGCGTTTTCGTATCTCGCACAGCATCACGGCCACCGGATACTGGCGCACGAGGTGCCGGGGCCGCTGCACGACGACGACCCGCCCGATCTGGATGGCGCGCGGATGATCATCAGCGGCGCGCTGTCCGAAGGCCGCGAAATGCTGACGGATATCGAATCGAAGGCGCTGCTCAGGGCCTTTCGCATCCCCATCAACATCACCATCGAGGCCGCGACCGCCACCGATGCGCTGATCGCCGCCGAGACCGTGGGCTATCCGGTGGCGGTCAAGATCAACTCGCCGCAGATCGTCCACAAATCCGACGTCGGCGGCGTGCGCCTCAACGTCGGCTCGGCGGTCGAGGTCAAGCAGGCGGTGCGCGACATCACGCTCGCGGCCCAGAGGCTGCGCCCCGATGCGCATATCAAGGGCGTCACGATCGAGGCGATGGCGCATATGGACGATGCCCGCGAACTGGTCGTGGGCGTCAGCCGCGATCCGGTCTTCGGCCCGGTGATCCTGTTCGGCGCCGGCGGCACGATGGTCGAAATCCTGCGCGACAGCGCGGTGTCGCTGCCGCCGCTCAACCAGGTACTGGCCGACCGGCTGATCAACCGCACCCGGGTGGCGCGTGTGCTCGACGCTTTCCGCGACCGCGCGGCGGTCGACCGCGCGGCGGTGGTCGAGGTGCTCTTGCGGGTCTCGGACATGGTGTGCGAACTGCCGCAGATCGTCGAGCTCGACATCAACCCGCTCATCGCCGCGCCGGGCGGGGTGCTGGCGGTCGACGCGCGCATCCGCATCGCCCGCCCGCCGGCGCGGGACGGGGCCTATGACCACGTCGCCATCCACCCCTATCCGCGCCATCTTGTGCGGCGCGAGCACCTTACCGACGGTACCGCGCTGACGATCCGCCCGATCCGCCCCGAGGATGCCGAATCGGAGGCCGCGTTCGTGCGCGACCTGTCGCCAGAGGCCAAGCGGTTCCGCTTCATGGGCACGGTGAACGAGCTCTCGGACGAGATGCTGGCGCGCTTCACCCAGATCGACTACCGCCGCGAGATGGCGCTGGTGGCGATGGTCGGCTCGGGCGCCGATGCTGTTCAGCACGGGGTGGCGCGCTATACGATCAACCCCGACAACACCAGCGGCGAATTCGCCATCGTGGTGTCGGACAAGCTGCAGGGCCAGGGTATCGGCACGCGGCTGATGAAGGCGCTCTTCGCCGCCGCGCGCGACCACGGGCTGAGCAAGATCGAGGGCGCGGTGCTGCGCGAGAATGTCTCGATGCTGCATCTGATGGAAGAGCTGGGCTTTACCGTCACCCCCGACCCCGACGACCGCGAATGCGTGATCGTCGAACGCTGGCTGTAACTGCAACAGAGGGGCGCCCATGCTCGGTTTCATCTCGCATCCCGCCTGCCACGACCATGACGCCGGCCCGATGCACCCCGACACGCCCGAGCGGCTGGATGCCATCGGCAACCAGCTGATCATGTCGGGGCTGGATTTCGTGCTGCGTCACTACGATGCGCCCGAGGCCACGCGCGCGCAGCTGGCGCGCGCGCACGACCCGGCCTATCTCGAACGCATCTTCGCCGCCGCGCCCTCGGTGGGCAGCGTCGAGATCGACGGCGACACGGCGATGTCGCCCGGCACGCTGAGCGCGGCGCTGCATGCCGCCGGGGCCGGTGTGCTGGGCGTCGACCTGATCATGCGCGGCGAGGCGAACCCGGTCTTTTGTGCCATCCGCCCGCCGGGGCACCACGCCACCCGCAATACCGCGATGGGGTTTTGCCTGTTCAACAACGTCGCCGTGGCGGCGGCGCACGCGCTCTCGGAACACGGGCTGTCGCGCGTCGCCATCGTCGATTTCGACGTCCACCACGGCAACGGCACCGAGGACATCTTTCACTCCGACGACCGCGTGCTCTTCTGCTCGACCTTCCAGCATCCCTTCTACCCCTTCACCGGGCATGAAAGCGATGCCCGTAACCTCGTCGATGTGCCTTTGCCTGCGGGAACCGACGGCGCAGCCTTCCGCGCGGCCGTGGCCGAGCACTGGCTGCCGGCGCTCGAGAGCTTCCGGCCCGAGTTCCTGTTTATCTCGGCGGGGTTCGACGCGCACATCCTCGACGACATGTCCGGGCTGGCGCTGAGCGAGGACGACTACCGCTGGCTCACGCGCGAACTGGTGGCGGTGGCGGGCGCCCATGCCCAGGGCCGCATCCTGTCGATGCTCGAAGGGGGCTACGAACCCGGCGCGCTGGCGCGCAGCGTGGTGGCGCATGTCAAGGCGCTGATGGGATAGGGGCCGCGTTCTCAGGCCCGCCCGGCGTCGCCCGAGAGCGTCAGCGCGCTGATGCCGAGCTTCTTCAGCGCCGCCTCCCATTTCAGCGCGTCGGCGGTTTCGAAGACCAGTTCGGCGTCGGCGTCGCATATGAGCCATCCGTTCTGGGCGATCTCGGCCTCGAGCTGCCCCGGCCCCCAGCCGGCATAGCCGAGCGCCACCAGCGCATGCGTGGGTCCGCGCCCCTGGGCGAGATCCTCGAGGATGTCGAGCGTCGCGGTCATGGCGAAATCGTCGTTCACCTCCAGCGTCGAGATCGACGAATGATAGCCATAGTCGTGCAGCACGAAGCCGCGCCCGTGCTCGACCGGACCGCCGAAATGCACGGCCATGTCACGGGCATCGGTGCTCTGGGAAATCTCGAGCTGTTCCAACAGGTTGGAAAGGCGCAGCTCCTGCGTCGGCTTGTTGACGACCAGCCCCATCGCGCCCTCGGCCGAATAGGCGCAGACGAAGATCACCGAATAGGCGAAACGCGGGTCGCCCATGTCCGGCATGGCGATCAGAAGCTTTCCGTTCAGGTCGATTTCGCTCACGCGGGTCTCCGGCAGGGTGGTTCTTCAGATGATGGGCATTCGGCCGGCGCGTTGCAAGCGCGGCATTCGCGCGCGCCGCGCGGCGCGGCGCATCGTTTCCCGCTCGCTGGAAAGTGACTTGGCATTTGCGGCGCGATGACCCATCTGAGAAGTCATGTTCTCGCGGCTCATTCATCTTTGCCTCGCTTGTTTCGCCGTGGTGTTGCTGGCGGCGGCGGGACCGGCGCGCGCCCAGCGGGCGGCCGACGTGGTCGATGTGCGGGTGCTGCCCGGCTGGCGCACCGCCGAGGGGCTGCATATCGCGGCGCTCGAGATGCGGCTCAGGCCGGGGTGGATGACCTATTGGCGCTCGCCCGGCGATGCCGGTATCCCGCCGCAGTTCGACTGGCGGCGGTCGAGGAACCTGACCGGGGTCGAGATCGTCTGGCCCACGCCCAGCATCCGCGACAAGGGCGGCGTGCGCACCATCGGCTACAGCGACGTCCTGATCCTGCCCGTCCGGGTGCTGCCCGAACGTGCGGGCGGCGATGTGACGCTCAGGGGCCGGATCGAGATGGGCGTGTGCCGCGATATCTGCGTGCCGGTCGCTGTGCGCGTGTCCGGGCGGTTGCCAGGGGCCGCCGCGCGGCCCGATCCGCGTATTGCCGCGGCCCTTGCCAG
>CAZNMK010000344.1:0-3608 GCA_964574045.1 uncultured Roseovarius sp.
TCGCCACCATCGCGTTGGGCAGCATGTGGCGGAACATGATCGTCAGGTTCGACACCCCCAGCGCCTTGGCCGCGCGGACGTATTCGAGGTTGCGCGCGCGCAGGAATTCGGCCCGCACCACCCCCACCAGCGCCATCCAGCCGAAGAGCACCATGATGACGACCAGCAGCCAGAAACTGCGCGGCAGGATCGCGAAGAGGATGATGATGACGTAGAGCTGCGGCGTCGCCGACCAGATCTCGATGATGCGCTGGAAGATCAGATCGGTGCGGCCGCCGAAATAGCCCTGCACGGCGCCGGCGAAGATGCCGATGACGCTCGAGAGCGCGGTCACGATCAGCGTGAACAGCACCGACAGGCGAAACCCGTAGATCACTCGCGCCAGCACGTCGCGCTTGGTGCCGTCGGTCCCGAGCCAGTTCTCTGCGTTGGGCGACAGCGGCGCCGCGCCGGGCCGGTCGACCGGCGTATCGTAGCTGTAGGGGATGGGCGGCCACAGCGTCCAGCCCCGCTCGACCTCCTCGCCCGCCACCATCCCGTCGGCGGCATCAGAGATCACGCCCTCGGGGTCGTCGAAACAGCTCTCCAGCCCGCCCGAGACGATCAGGCATTCGACCTCGGGGTCGGAATAGATCGCCTCGGTCGGGAAATCGCCGCCGAAGGCGGTCTCGGGGTACATGCGGAAGATGGGGACGTACCAGCCGCCGCGATACTGCACCAATATCGGCTTGTCGTTGGCCACGAATTCGGCCGGCAGCGTCACCGCGAAAAGGATCGCGAAGAGGACGAGCGACCACAGCGCGCGGCGGTTGCGCTTGAAGTTGCGCCAGCGGCGCCGGTTGAGCGGCGAGAGCGTCATGCCCGCCCCCCCGATTTCATCTGGCTGCAAATACCTCGGGGGAGTCCCGGACTTGCTCCGGGACGGGGGCAGCGCCCCCTTCTTTCGCCCCCGAATGCGCGCACCCCGCTCATCCCTCGCGCGTCTCGAAGTCGATCCGCGGATCGACCAGCACGTAGCAAAGATCGCTGAGGATGTTCACCACCAGCCCGATCAGCCCGAACAGAAAGAGCGTGCCGAACATCACCGGGTAGTCGCGGCTGAGCGCCGCCTCGAAGCCCAGCCGCCCCAGCCCGTCGAGCGAAAAGATCGTCTCGATCAGGAGGCTGCCGCCGAAGAAGACGCCGATGAAGACGGCCGGAAACCCGGCGATCACGATCAGCATGGCGTTGCGGAAGACATGGCCGTAAAGGACGCGCCGTTCGCTCAGCCCCTTGGCGCGCGCGGTCATCACGTAGTGTTTCTTGATCTCGTCGAGAAACGAGTTCTTGGTCAGCAGCGTCAGCGTGGCGAAGGCGGCGATGGTCGAGGCCAGCACCGGCAGGGTGATGTGCCACAGGTAGTCGACCGCCTTGCCCCAGAGGCTGAGCTCGGCGAAATTGTCCGAGGTGAGGCCCCTCAGCGGAAAGATCTGCCAGTAGCTGCCGCCGGCGAAGAGCACCACCAGCAGCACCGCGAAGAGAAACCCCGGGATGGCGTAGGCGGCGATGATGATGCCGCTCGTCCAGCCATCGAACCGGGTGCCGTCGCGCACCGCCTTGGCGATGCCCAAGGGGATCGAGACCAGATAGGCGATGATCGTCGACCACAGCCCCAGCGTGATCGAGACCGGCATCTTTTCCAGCACCAGGTCGGTGACCGAGATCGAGCGGAAATAGCTCTCGCCGAAATCGAAGCGCATGTAGTTCCACATCATCGCGACGAAGCGTTCGAGCGGCGGCTTGTCGAGGCCGTACTGCGCCCTGAGCTCGTCGATGAATTCCTGCGGCAGGCCGCGCGCGCCGGCATAGCCCGAACTTTCGCCCTCGCGCAGCGTGGCGTCCTCGGCTCCGCCGGCGAACCCGCCGAAGACGTCGCCCTCGCCCTGCATCTGTGCGATCACCTGTTCGACCGGCCCGCCGGGGACGAACTGCACCAGCACGAAGTTGATCACCATGATCCCGAAAAGCGTGGGCACGATCAAGAGGAGCCGGCGCAGGATATAGGCGCCCATCTCAGGCGTGCTCCACGCCGCATGCGGGCGTCATTGCAGCACCCCCCTGGCGCGCAGCCGCGCGGCCTTGTCGGGATCGACCCACCAGAAATCGAGCACCCCCAGCGCATAGGGCGGAAGTGCTTCAGGGTGGTCGTACATGTCCCAGTAGGCGACCCAATGATCGGGCTTGTAGCCGTCGGGAACGACGATGAACTCGTACCTGAGCGCCCGGTCGAGCGCACGCATGGTCACGTCCTCTTCCTTCTGGCTTTCGGTCAGGAGCGATTCCTCGATGATCCTGTCCACCAGCGGGCTGGCCAGCCCGGCCGGGTTGAAGATGCTGAATTCCGCGGCCTCCGAACCGAATCGCTGCAATAATCCAGTCCCGGTTCCAAGGATCGACGGGTATGAAGAAAGGATCAGATCGTAATCCTTGTCGAACCTCCGCTTCGTGAACTGCGAGGAATCAACCGCCTGAAAGTCGATATCGACACCCATTCTTTCGAGATTCGAGATGTAGTTCTCCACAACGGCCCTGTCCGTGGGATCGGATGTCGCGTTGAAGAGGAAGCGCAGCTGCAGCCTTCTACCCGACGCATCCTGCAGTTTTCCCTCGGCGCCCACGCTCCAGCCCGCCTCTTGCAGAAGTTTTTGCGCCTCGCGCAGATGCCGGCGAGACGCCAAACGCCCCGGATCGGATTCATGCGGCACCCAGGGCTCGGTCGAGAAGATCGACTCCGGTACGACCTCGCCCAGCGATCTCAGGAACTCCCTTTCCATTCCCTCCGGCAGGCCCTGCGCTTCGAGATGTGTGCCGTCTGAATATGATCTCTGCTGTTTGAACAATCCCTGCAGCAGCGACTTGTTGGTCCACTCGAAGTTGAAGCACAAGGCCAGTGCTTGCCGCACGCGCCGGTCTTTCAGGGGTTCCGACAGCCGGTTGAATACGATGCCTGTCATATCGGGCGGCACACCGTCCCGAAGCACTTCGCGCACCACATCGCCGCGTTCCAGCGCCGGAAAGTCATAGGCGGTGGCCCATTTCTTGGGATCGGATTCGTTCCGGTAGGTGACCGCCCCGGCCTTGAACGCTTCGAATGCCGAGGTCGCGTCTGCGAAATACTCCAGCCGGATACGATCGAAATTGTGCCGGCCCTTGTTGATCGGCAGGTGCCAGCCCCAGTAATCCGGATTGCGCTCATAGATGATCTGCCTGTTCACATCGACGCTGCGCACGACATACGGGCCGGATCCGGGCGGCGTGTCCAGCCGGGTCTCATCAAGCCGGTGACCGGTCTTTTCGAACCACTTGCGAGACCAGACCGGCACGCCGCCGACCTGGTCGATCAGGTTGCGGCGCGAAATCCCCTCGGTGAAATAGAACTTGATGGTGTGGTCGTCGATCACCTCGGCCTTGGGAATACGTTTCCGCACTGCCTCGGCATAGGATTTCAGGCCGTCATCCAGAAGCAGGTTGTGGCTGAACAGCACATCATGCGCGGTGACGGGCGTGCCGTCGGAAAACCGCGCCTCGGGGCGCATGTGAAAGATCACCCAGGACTTGTCCTCGGGGTA
>CAZNMK010000345.1:0-3601 GCA_964574045.1 uncultured Roseovarius sp.
CATCCGGTCCCAGGGGTTGCGCACCAGCGTGGCGACGAATGCGCCGGCGATGAATGCGGGCGTCACCAGCCCGTCGATATCGGCAAGGTTGGAATGCTTCCACAGCCGGCCGGCGGCCTTGGCACCGCGCAGTCGATGGCGGCGCCGGCGCGCCTTGGGGGTGTCGCCGATCAGGATATCATCGGCCATCGCCCGGCCCTCATAGGCCAGCGTCAGCGCCGTGCCCGCGGTCTTGGGGATGTGCACGAAGATGAAGTTGCGTCCCGGCGAGATGAGCATGGAGCACAGGCTAGACCGGCGCCGCCCCCTTGCAAAGCGCCGGCATGCCGGCAAACCCTTTGCGTTGACGCCGGGGATCGGCAATATCCTTCGGGCCAGGGCATCGCGGCGAGGGAGGCACCAGATGGGATGGATGAGCGACGAAACCGGGCTTGAAAGGAACGCGGCCAATTTCGTGCCGCTGACGCCGCTGTCGCACCTGCGCCGGGCGGCCCGGGTCTTTGCGGACGACGAGGCAATGGTCTATGGCGGCTTTCGCAAGACCTATGCCGAGTACCACGCGCGCTGTTCGCGCCTGGCGTCGGGCCTGGCACGGCTGGGGGTGAAACCGGGCGACGTGGTGGCCACGGTCCTGCCCAACATTCCGGCCCATGCCGAGGCGCATTTCGGCGTTCCCGCCTGCGGCGCGGTGCTGAACGCGATCAATATCCGCCTGGAGGCCGAAACCATCGCCTATATCCTCGATCACGGCGGCGCCAGGGCGGTGCTGGCCGACAGCGCCTTTCTGGACGTGGTCGAAGAGGCCATCGGCCGGATGACGGGGCCGGCGCCCACCATCGTCGAGGTGCCCGACCCCGAGGCCGGAATGGACGCGAGCGGCGATCACACGCTCTATGAGGACCTGCTGGCCGCGGGCGATCCGGATTTCGACTGGATCATGCCGCGGGACGAATGGGAAAGCCTCGCGCTCAACTACACCTCCGGCACCACCGGCCGGCCCAAGGGCGTGGTCTATCACCACCGCGGCGCCTATCTGATGACCATGAACACGGCGGTCAGCTGGCCGCTGCCGCGCGGGGTGCGTTACCTCACCATCGTGCCGCTTTTCCACTGCAACAACTGGAACCACGTCTGGACCGTGCCGATGCTGGGCGGCACCACGGTGTGCTGTCGCGACATCAGCGCGAAAAACATCTACGACGCCATCGCCGACGAGGGTGTGACCCATTTCGGCGCCGCGCCGATCGTGCTGGGCATGATCGTCAACGCCAGGGACGCCGACCGCCGCGAATTCGGCCACGCGGTCAAGGTCTTTACCGCCGGCGCGCCGCCGCCCGCCTCGACCCTGGCCGCGATCGAGCCGCTGGGCTTCGACGTCACCCAGGTCTACGGGCTGACCGAAACCTATGGCCATGTCACCGAGTGCCTGTGGCAGCCCCGCTGGGACGATCTGCCGGACGAGGAACGCTATGCCATCAAGGCGCGCACCGGGGTCGTGATGCCGGCGCTGGAGGACATCGTCGCGATGGAGCCCGAAAGCATGACCCGGATACAGATGGACGGCACCGCCCAGGGCGAGATCATGATCCGCGGCAATTCGGTGATGAAGGGGTATCTGAAGAACCCGCAGGCGACCGAAGAGGCGTTTCGCGGCGGCTGGTTCCATTCCGGCGATATCGCGGTCCAGTACCCCGACGGCTATCTCAAGATCGCCGACAGGGCCAAGGACATCATCATTTCGGGCGGCGAAAACATCAGTTCGATCGAAATCGAGGGCGTGCTGATGAAGCATCCCGCGGTGCTGCTGTGCGCCGTGGTGGCCAGGCCGGACGAGAAATGGGGCGAGGTGCCCTGCGCCTTTGTCGAACTGAAGGAGGGCGCCGAGGCCGGCGAGGAGGAGATCATCGCCTTCGCGCGCCGGCATCTCGCGGGGTTCAAGTGCCCCAAGCGGGTGCTGTTTCAGGAACTGCCCAAGACCTCGACCGGCAAGATCCAGAAATTCGAGCTGCGCCGCATCGCCGAAAGGGCCTGAATACGCTCTCCCCCGGCCGGCATGGCAGATTGCCGGGGACGGCAGGTCCGTGCTAGTCTTTGGCCAAAGAGGCAGAGCAGGCCCCGGTCCGGACATGACCGCCTTGAAGCAATATCAGCGGCTGGAAGCGTCAGGTCTCTGGCGCGCCTCGCCCGAGGCGCAGCGGCGCGAGGTCATCGTCTCGATCGGCGATGCCACGCTGGTGATCAGCGATGCGCAGGAACGCCCGCTTACCCACTGGTCGCTTGCCGCCATCGCCCGTGCGGCTGGCGGGCACGATGACGGCGCGGCGGTCTATCATCCCGACGGCGACCCCGGCGAGACGCTGGAACTGGCCGCCGGCGAGGACGAGATGATCGCCGCCATCGAGACCCTGCGCGCGGCGGTCGAACGGCGCCGGCCGCATCCCGGCCGGCTGCGGCTGACGGTCACGCTGGCGGTGCTGGCGGCGCTGGCCCTGGTCGCGACGCTGTGGCTGCCGCAGGCGCTGCGCAAGCAGGCGGTCACCGCGGTGCCCGAGGTCCGGCGGGCCGAGATCGGCGCCGCGCTGTTTCGCCATATTCAGCGCGTCACCGGCCCGCCCTGCCACACGACGGATGGCCGCGCCGCGCTGAACCGGCTGGCGCGCCGCGTACCCGCGCCGGGCGGGCCGGGGCACCTGGCGATCATGCGCGACGGCGTGCGCGGCACCGTCACCCTGCCAGGCGGCACCATCCTGATCGACCGCTCGCTGGTCGAGGACTACGACGACCCCGAGGTGGTGGCGGGTTTTCTGGTGGCCGAGCGGCTGCGCGGCGAGATGCACGACCCGCTGGCCGAGCTTCTGCGGCAAAGCCCGCTCTGGGCCAGTTTCCGGCTGCTGACGACCGGAGGGCTGGATGACGCCACGCTGGCGCGCTACGGCGAAAGGCTCCTGACCCGGCCGGCGTCGGCGCTGGACAATGAGACCCTGCTGGCACGGTTCGAAGCCGCCGCGGTGCGCGCCACGCCCTATGCCTACGCTCTCGACATCTCGGGCGAGGCCACGCTGGGGCTGATCGAGGCCGACCCGATGGCCGGCAAGGAGGCCGCGCCGGTCATGCCCGACGCCGACTGGCTACGCCTGCAGGGGATCTGCGGCGGCTAGGCGCGTTGCGTCCAGTCGGAAGACACGCGTCCCGGGGCTCGACCCCGGGGACCTCGTCCCGCCCGGGTAGAGGCCCCGGCCCGGGGGCCGGGGCGGGAGTAGATCCGATCCGATGCGGCACACCCTGCAGCATGTTGCGTTCGATCGGAACCACCCGTCCCGGGCTTGACCCGGGGCCTCGTCCTACCTGCGCACCGGCCCCGGCTCGGAGGCCGGGGCGGGCGCGAATCCGATCCGATGCGGCCCACCCTAGATCGCCGGCCGGAAAACCTGAATCGCCTCCTGTCCCTGTTCCGCCCGGCGGCACCGCCGGGCAGCCCCATGCCGAAGGCATGCCTGCGGCACGACCCGCCCCCCGGGCGGGGGCTTCTCCCCCGCCCGCGGTCGCGGGCTGCCCTCGGTCTGTTCGCCGGAGCGTTGCAGATTGACTGGACGATCCTTCA
>CAZNMK010000346.1:0-3581 GCA_964574045.1 uncultured Roseovarius sp.
TGAGGCAGAGCTGGAACCAGTCGCGGCAGGTGATGCGGTTGCCGGTCCAGTTGTGAAAGTACTCGTGCGCGATGATGCCCTCGATGCGCTCGAAATTGGCGTCGGTCGCGGTTTCCGGGCTGGCCAGCACGGCAGCCGAATTGAAGATGTTGAGGCCCTTGTTCTCCATCGCGCCCATGTTGAAATCGTCGACCGCGACGATGTTGAAGACATCGAGATCGTATTCGCGGCCATAGGTTTCCTCGTCCCAGGCCATCGCCTTTTTGAGACTTTCGAGCGCGAAGGCGCATTTGCCCTCGTCGCCCGGCCTGACCCATATGTTGAGCGCAACCTCGCGCCCCGAGCGGGTGGCGAACGTGCCGCGATGCGCCACCAGATCGCCCGCCACCAGCGCGAAGAGGTACGAGGGCTTGGGCCAGGGGTCGTGCCATTCGGCAAAACCCGCGCCGGCCTTGCCGGGGTTGCCGTTCGACAAGAGAACCTTTTCGGCTCCCTCGATGCGCACGTCGAAGGGCGCCATCACGTCGGGGCGGTCGGGGTAATAGGCGATCTTGCGAAAGCCCTCGGCCTCGCACTGGGTGCAGTACATGCCCGAGGACATGTAGAGCCCCTCGAGCGCGGTGTTGGCGGCGGGGTCGATCTCGACCTCGGCCTCCCAGACGAAAGGGGCGTCGGGCACCGCGCAGGTCAGCCCCTCTTGCGTGATCTCGGGCGCGACCGGCTGCCCGTCGATCGCCGCCGAGACGAGTTTCAGCCCCTCGCCATGCAGGAAGAACCGCCGCCCCTCGGCCTTCGGGTTGGGGCGGAACTCGATCCGCGAGCGCACCCGCGTGGCGTGGGGAGCGAGGCGGAAGGTCAGCCCCACCCTGTCGATCAGGTAGCCGAAGGGGGTGTAGTCGGTCAGGCGGATCGTCTGCGGTGCGGCGTCGCGCATGGCTGTGGCCTCCGTTTGGTTGCCGGCAGGTGTACCCGAACCGCACCCGGGTGCAAGCGCGAGAACCGGCTCTGCACGGGTGCGCGGACGGTTGTGCGAAGTTGGATGTTTTCGTAAGCGTTGCGGCGTAATATGTGTGGCGTGCGAAGGAACGGCAAGAGACAGGCATGACCCGCCCCGTTATCGGCATCATCTCGAACAGCTATCTCATCGACGACAGCTATCCCGTCCATGCCGGCGGCAAGATGAACTCGGACGCGGTGGCGCAGGTGGCCGGATGTCTGCCGCTGATCGTGCCCAGCGATCCGCGTTTCGTCACCGTCGGCGAACTGCTCGAGACCTGCGACGGTTTCCTGCTGACCGGCGGGCGGCCCAATGTCCACCCCGAGGAATACGGCGACGCGCCAGGCCCGGCCCACGGACAGTTCGACCGCGACCGGGATGCCATTACCCTGCCGCTTGTGCGTGCCTGCGTGGCGCGCGGGCAGCCCATCCTGGGCGTCTGCCGCGGCTTTCAGGAGGTCAACGTCGCGCTCGGCGGCACGCTGCACCCCGAGATCCGCGAACTGCCCGGCCGCGACAATCACCGCATGCCGCCCGAGGGCACGCTGGAGGAGAAATTCGCCCTGCGCCACTCGGTACGCTTTGCCGAGGGCGGCGTGTTTCACCGGCTCATGGGCGAACGCGAGGTGATGACCAACACCCTGCACGGGCAGGGCGTGGTCGAACCCGGCCGCGGCGTGGCGATCGATGGATACGCCCCCGACGGCACGCCCGAGGCGCTCTATGTCGAGGGCGCGCCGGGCTTTACCCTGTCGGTGCAATGGCACCCCGAATACAATGCCGCCGCCGATCCGGTCAGCCGGGCGCTGTTCGGCGCCTTCGGCCAGGCCGCGCGCGACTGGCGGGCGGGACGGATCGCGCCGGTGCGGCACTCGGCCTGATACGCGCTCAGGGCGGCGCGATCCCCAGTTCCGCCCGCTGCGCCCGCGTCAGCTTGCGCGCGACCATGTCGTAGGAGGCCGCGATATGCTCGCGCAGTTCCTCGTCGGACAGGCCAGGCGGTCCGTAGACCTGCAACCATTTCATCCCGCGCGAGGCGAGGTAGGGCGCCGGGCGGATGCCGGGTTGGTCCTGCAGCACCGCGTAGGCGATGTCGGACGCCTTGAAGGTAAAGGCATCCGCGCCGTCGTTCCAGCCGCAGATGGCAAAGACCTTGGGCCCCACCTTCCATACCTCCGCATTGCCCCATTGCACGACGTGGTTGCTGCCCGTGAAGGCGGCGCAGAAGGCGTTGAATTCGTCTCGGGTCATGGCGCCGTCACCGGATACGCCCGCGCGCGGTCAGGGTGCGCCGCCGCGCGCCGCCGGTGCCGCCAGCATGTGGCCCGTATGTTTTTCCCCTCGGGCATCCTGTCCCCCTGCCGGTTCGCGGCCAGACTAGCGCGTGTCGCGTTCAATTGGAAACACCCGCCCCGGGCCTGACCCGGGGCCTCGTCCAACCGGCAAGAAAGGCCCCGGCTCGGGGGCCGGGGCGAAGGTGAATCCAGTCGGGCGCGACACGCTGTAGCGCAGTAGCGCACGTGTGCGCCGGCACAAGCCGCACACCACCCGTCGTTTCGCATGGACAGGGATTCGCCGGGCGGGCATAAGCTGAACCCATGCTGAAATGGATCGACATACCGCCGCTGTGGCTGGCGGCGTTCGCGGCGCTCAGCTGGTGGCAAAGCCGGTATATGACGCTGGGCCTCGGCTTTGGCGGGGCATGGGCCGGTTTCGCCGGCGGTCTGCTGGTCGGGGGCGGGGTGCTGCTGTTGCTGCTGGCCGCGACCGAGATGCGCCGCCAGCGCACCACCATCGTGCCGCACCGCGACGCCGACCGGCTGGTGCAGTCCGGCATCTTCAGCCGCACGCGCAACCCGATCTACCTGGGCGACGTCATGATCCTGGCCGGGCTGATCCTGTGGTGGGACGCGGTGCTGTCGCTGCCGCTGGTGCCGGTGCTGCTGTGGGTGCTGGAGCGGCGCTTCGTCATTCCCGAGGAAAACCGCCTGCGGCGCAAGTTCCGCGCCGATTTCGCGCGCTACTGCGAAAAGACCCGCCGCTGGGTCTGAGCAGCCCCGGACACAGATGAAAAGCCCCTGCAAACAGGGGTGTGACAACCCGTTGGCTATGGGCTAGCTTGCGCGCGATGGCCGCCGGGGCGGCCGAAACCACGAAAGACCTGCATCACGGGGGACGACGACTTGAAGATCGGAACGCCAAAGGAAATCCTCGATGGCGAGAACCGCGTCGCGATGACGCCGGATTCGGCCAGGGCCCTGCAAAAGCTCGGCTACGTTTGCGCGATCGAGACCGGGGCGGGCGCGCGCGCGGGCTTTCGCGACGCCGATTACGAGGCCGCCGGCGTCGAGATCGTCAAGACCGCCGCCGCGCTGTGGAAAGGGGCCGACATCGTCGCCAAGCTGCGCGTGCCGACCGAGACCGAACTCAAGCGGCTGAGGAAGGATCAGACGCTGATCACCTTCTTCAACCCGGCCGAGAACGAGGCCGGGCTCGAGATGGCGGCCAAGAAGGGCGCCAGCGTCATCGCCATGGAGATGGTGCCGCGGATCAGCCGGGCGCAGAAGATGGACGCGCTGAGTTC
>CAZNMK010000347.1:0-3579 GCA_964574045.1 uncultured Roseovarius sp.
GTTCCTCGGTGATCGACATCGAGGCCATGATGGCGTCGATCTGCTGGCCGGTCAGCGACGGGATGATGCCGTCCCAGGCGACCGGGGTGATGGTGCAGTCGAGCTCGGCCGCGGCGCAGACGGCATCGATGATCTCGACCTCCCAGCCGACCCAGTTGCCCGAGGCGTCGAGCGAGGCGAATGGCGGATAGGGTTCGGCGGCGATGCCGATCTTGACTTCTTCGGCGGCGGCCGCTCCGGCGCTCAGCGTGGCGGCGGTCAGGCCGGCGGCGATCAGGTTCTTGAATGTCATGGTTGGTCTCCCTCCTGGATTGGTTTTTCGCGGTTTCAGCCGACGGTTGCGAGAAACTGCTGCAACCGTGCGGATTTGGGGTTTCCGAACAGCGCGTCCGGGGGGCCCTGTTCCTCTATTCGTCCCTCGAAAAGATAGACGACATGGGTCGCGACCTCGCGGGCGAACTTCATCTCGTGGGTGACGAGCAGCATCGTGCGCCCCTCGGCCGCGAGGTCGCGGATCACGGTCAACACCTCGCCCACCAGTTCCGGGTCGAGCGCGCTGGTGGGTTCGTCGAAGAGCATCACATCGGGATCGACCGCCAGCGCCCGGGCGATCGCCGCGCGCTGCTGCTGGCCGCCCGACAGGAACGACGGAAAGGTATCGGCCTTGTCGCCCAGCCCGACCCGGTCGAGCAGGACCGTCGCGCGTTCGATGGCCCTGGCGCGCGGCACCCTGAGCACGTGCACCGGCACCTCGATCACGTTTTCCAGCAAGGTCCGGTGGGTCCAGAGGTTGAAGGACTGGAACACCATGCCCAGGCGGGTGCGGATGCGCTCGATCTGGCGACGGTCGACCGGCGTACCGTCCGCGCGCATCGCGATTTCCTCGCCGTTGACGACGATCCGTCCCGAACTGGGGGTCTCAAGAAAGTTGATGCAGCGCAGGAAGGTCGACTTGCCCGAGCCGCTGCCGCCGATGATGGCCACGATGTCGCCCTTGCGGGCGGCAAGCGACACGCCCTTCAGCACCTCCAGCGCGCCGAAGGACTTGTGCAGATCGGTGACGCGAATGGCCTCGTCCCGGGCGTCGGGCGCGACAGCGGTTTCAGCGGCCGGTTCTGCGGTCGTCATCCGGTTTCCCCAAATTCCGGATTGTAGTAATGCCGGGATTCCGTAATTATGCAAGTGTATAATTAGAGGCCCGGAAGACCCGTGCAGGATAACGCTCCGAAATTTCGGCGTGTGCCCGCAAAGCAGCGCAAGGAGGCGCTGATCGCGGCGACGCTGTCGCTGATCGCCGAACGCGGGGTGCGGGCGGCGACCGTGCGTGCCATCGCCGAGCGCGCGGAGGTCACGCCGGGGCTGATCCGGCATCATTTCTCATCCAAGGAAGACCTGATCACGGCGGCCTATGAACACCACATGCGCCGCATGACGGATATTACCGCCGCATCGGGCGGCGGAAGGCATTTATCGTGCCGGGCGCGGCTGGCGGCGTTCGTCGAGGCCAGCCTGAAACCGCCGGTGGTCGACCCCGGCGCGGTATCGCTGTGGGCCGGCTTTTTGAACAAGGTCCGACAGGATGCGCGGATGCAGGCAATCCACGAAAAGACCTACCGCGATTTCCGCGACCGGCTGGAGGCGTTGATCGCGGATGCGCTGGACGAGGCCGGGATTCCGGTCGCGCCGCGAAACCTGCGTGGTTTGGCGATCGCCTGCAACGCCGTCATCGACGGGCTGTGGATGGAGGGCGGCGCGCTGCCGGGCGCATTCGCCGCCGGAGAGCTGCCGGCGATCGGCCTGGGGTCGGTCGCCGCGATCGTCGGATTGGACCTGAAGGGAACAGAGAGCCGGACATGAAACAGACCGCGATAACGAAACGGCTGGCGGGCCTTGGCGGCGCCAAGTGGGAACTGCACGTCGAGGCGGGCAGGCTGGCGGCCCAGGGGCGCGACATCATCGGAATGACCATCGGAGAGCCCGACGTGCCCACCCCGCCAGAGCTGGTCGAGGCGGCGGCGGCGGCGATGCGCCGGGGCAGGACCGCCTATTCCGACGGGCGGGGCGAGGCCGGTCTGCGCAACGCCCTGGCCGAACGCTATTCGCGCACGGCCGGGCGGGCGATTTCCGAGGACCAGGTGCTGTGCTTTCCGGGCACGCAGACCGCGCTCTTCGCGGTGATGATGGGCGTCGCCGAGGCCGGCTGCGAGGTGCTGGTGGGCGACCCGATGTATGCCACCTATGCCGGCGTCATCCGGGCCAGCGGGGCCGAGATGGTGCCGGTGCCGCTCAGGCCCGAGAACGGGTTCCGCATCCATGCCGACGACCTGGCCGCGCGCATCACCCCCAGGACGACCGCCATCGTGCTGACCACGCCGCACAACCCGACCGGCGCGGTGCTGACCGGCGCCGACATCGACGCCATCGGCCGGGTGGCGGTGGAAAACGACCTGTGGATCGTATCCGACGAGGTCTATGAGGACCTGGTGTTCGAGGGGACGCAATTCGCCTCGCCGCTGATGCGGCCGGAATTGGCGGATCGCGCGATCGTGGTCTCGTCGATCTCGAAATCCCACGCGGCGCCGGGGTTCCGCAGCGGCTGGTGCATCGGCCCGGCGGCCTTTGCCGAGGCGTTGCTGCCGCTGTGCGAAACCATGCTGTTCGGCAACCAGCCCTTTATCGCGGACATGACCGAAAAGGCCATTCGCGACGGGTCGGGCGTGGCCGCGGGCATGGTGCGCCGGTTCGCCGACAGGGCCGGGCGGCTGCATGACCGGCTGTCGCGGGAAACCCGGCTGAGGGTGCACCGGCCGCAGGCGGGCATGTTCGCGCTGATCGACGTATCGGCGACGGGCCTGCAGGGCCGGGACTATGCCTTTCACCTGCTCAGGCATGGCGGCGTTGCGGTCATGCCCGGGGCCTCGTTCGGCGACACGCTGGACGACTGGGTGCGGGTGGCCCTGACGGTCGACGACCGGTCCTTTGCCGCCGCCTGCGACCGGATCGTCGCACACGCCGCGCAGTTGCAGGCGCAACCGGCATGACACCGGCCGCTCGCCGGCCCGAACCCGACGGAAAGAGCCCCCGATGACCGACCCGAGCTGCGAATTTACCCGTGCGATCACCCGCCGCCCCGCCGCCAGCATCGTCGACGGCCTGCGGGCCGAGGATACCGGCACGCCCGACCTCGACCGGATGCTGGCCGACCACGCCCACTATGTCGCCACGCTGAGGCGGGCAGGGGCCGAGGTGATCGAGCTGCCGCCGCTCGATGCATACCCGGACGCGGTCTTCGTCGAGGACACGGCGCTGTGCCTGCCGCGGAGCGCGGTGCTGATGCGCCCCGGTGCCCCCAGCCGGTTGGGCGAGGTGGACGAGATCGCGCCGACGATCCGCCGGGTCTATGACGATGTCCGCCGGATCGCCGGGCCGGGCCATGTCGAGGGCGGCGACATCCTGGTCACCGGGCGCGAAATCCTGGTCGGGCGTTCGGACCGCACCGATGCCGCCGGCGTGGCCGAGCTGGCCGGTATCGTCGCCGAATGGGGGCACGGGCTGCGCGAGGTAGCAACCCCGCCCGGG
>CAZNMK010000348.1:0-3576 GCA_964574045.1 uncultured Roseovarius sp.
CGATCGAGGAAAAGCGCCCCACCGTGCAGGTCGGCGACCCGTTCACCGAAAAGCGCCTGATGGAGGCATGTCTGGAACTCATGGCGACCGGCGCGGTGATCGCCATCCAGGACATGGGCGCGGCCGGGCTCACCTGCTCGGCGGTCGAGATGGGCGACAAGGGGGGCCTCGGCGTGCGCCTCGACCTCGACCGCGTGCCCCAGCGCGAGACGGGCATGAGCGCCTACGAGATGATGCTCTCTGAGAGCCAGGAACGCATGCTGATGGTGCTGCGCCCGGAAAAGGAGGCGCAGGCACGGGCGATCTTCGAGAAATGGGACCTCGACTTCGCCATCGTCGGCGAGACCCTGCCCGAGGACCGATTCGTGATCATGCACGGCAACTCCGTCAAGGCCGACCTGCCGCTCTCGACCCTGTCGGGTTCGGCGCCCGAATACGACCGCCCCTGGACCGAGCCGGTACCGGCCGAACCGCTCGATGCCGGCACCGTGCCGGCCGTCGACCCCATCGACGGGCTGCGGGCGCTCGTTTCGTCGGCCAACTACTGCTCGCGTCAGTGGGTGTGGGAACAGTACGACACCATGGTCATGGCCGATACCGCGCGCACGCCGGGGCTGGGCGCCGGGATCGTGCGCGTGCACGGCACCGACAAGCTGCTCGCCTTCACCTCGGACGTGACCCCGCGCTATGTGCAGGCCGACCCCGAGGAGGGCGGCAAGCAGGCCGTGGCCGAGGCGTTCCGCAACCTTTCGGCGGTGGGGGCCGAGCCGCTGGCGGCGACCGACAACCTCAATTTCGGCAACCCCGAAAAGCCCGAGATCATGGGCCAGTTCGTCGCCGCGATCCGCGGCATCGGCGCCGCCTGCGCGGCGCTGGACATGCCGATCGTGTCGGGCAACGTGTCGCTTTACAACGAAACCGAGGGCGCGGCGATCCTGCCCACTCCGACCATCGGGGCGGTAGGCCTCATTCGCGACCCCGGCCATGCCATAACCGGCACCGCGCGCGATGGGCATGTGGCGCTGATGGTGGGCGAGTGCAGCGGCCATCTGGGCCAGTCGGCGCTCTTGGCCGAGGTCTTCAACCGGGCCGAGGGCGCAGCGCCACCCATCGATCTGGAGGCCGAGCGCCGCAACGGCGATTTCATCCGCCGGCACGCCGGATGGATTCGCGCCTGCACCGACATCTCCGACGGCGGGCTGGCGCTGGCGGCGTTCGAGATGGCCGAGGCCGCGGGCGTCGGCGTCGAGATCGAAAGCGCCGACATGGGCCAGCTTTTCGGCGAGGACCAGGCGCGCTATATCGTCGCCTGCAATTTCGACCAGGCCGAGGCCCTGATGGCGGCGGCCGTCCAGGCCGGCGTGCCGATCGCCAGCGTCGGCCGGTTCGGCGGCGATGCCGTCAGGCTCGGCGGCTCCGAGGCGCCGCTGGCCGAACTGTCGGAGGTTTTCCGCACCGCCTTCGGCGACATCTTCGACTAGGCCGTGCCCGAACCGCGCGGGGCGGGACGGCCTTGCGCTCGCCCCTGCCCCGTTCTACATCTTTCCCCGAGGAGCAAGGAGACCCGCCAATGGCGATGCAAGCCCAGGAAATCGAGGACCTCATCCGCGCGGCGCTGCCCGATGCGCAGGTCACGATCACCGATCTTGCCGGCGACGGAAACCATTACGCGGCCGAGGTGATCGATCCATCCTTCAGGGGCATGAACCGCGTCCAGCAGCAGCGCGCCGTCTATGCCGCGCTCAAGGGCCGGATGGACGGGCCGTCGGGCGATCTGCACGCGCTGGCGCTGACCACGAAAGCCCCTGAATGATTCCACCGGCGCAAGCTGCGGCACATCCGGCGGCGATCCTGCTGCTGGCGCCGTTCATCGCGGTATTCGCATGGGCGGGCTGGACGGAACTGCGGCGCTGGTGGCAACACGGCCCCATCCGGGACCGGCGCGGCAGGTTCGAGATCGACCGAGGCGCACCGGGCTATGAACCACCGCCGGAGCGGGCGACAGATGCCCGCCTCCGGCCCTGACAGGAGCACGAGAGACAAGATGAGCGACGCGAAGACCCGCATCGAGGATACCGTCAAGGCCAACGACGTGGTGCTGTACATGAAGGGCACCAAGACGATGCCGCAATGCGGCTTTTCCAGCCGTGTGGCCGGGGTGCTGAACTACATGGGCGTCGATTACCACGACGTGAACGTGCTGGAGGACGAGGATATCCGCCAGGGCATCAAGGACTATTCCGACTGGCCCACCATCCCGCAGCTCTATGTGAAGGGCGAATTCGTGGGCGGCTGCGACATCATCACCGAGATGACGCTGTCGGGCGAACTGGACCGGCTGTTCGACAAGAGCGGCGTGACCTTCGACAAGGACGCCGCCGAAAAGATCCGCGAAGCCAACGCCTGAGCGCGGGCAGCTGGACGGGGGCGCCGCCCCCGCGCCGCCGGGGCATTTCCGACCGGACCGAAGCGGGGCCCCGACCAGGGCGCGTTGCAACGGATCGGTTTCACGCCCGCGCCCCGGCCCCCGGGCCGGGGCTCCCGCGCCAGTGGGATGTGGTCCCGGGTCGAGCCCGGGACGGGTGGTTCCGACTGAACGCAACTTGCCCTATTCGGGGCCGCGGCAGGCTGGCGCCCGGGCCGTCACTCTGCCGGATGCCGGTCCCAGTCCCGGGGTTCGGGCAGTTGCCCGAAGGTGTGTTCGGGCACCGGCGACGGCAGCGTCCATTCCAGCGTGTCGGCGTATTCGTTCCAGTAGTTCGCGCGCGTCTCGCGCCGCCCGGCAAGAAGGGTATAGGCGACGATGCCGATGAAGAGCAGGAAGGACGCGAAGGACAACAGCGCCCCCCAGCTCGAGACCTCGTTCCACAGCCGAAACGCCTCCGGGTAGTCGATATAGCGCCTGGGCATGCCCTGACGGCCGAGGAAGTGCTGCGGAAAGAAGGTCAGGTTGGCGCCGATGAAGAACATCCAGAAATGCAGCTGGCCGGCCCATTCCGGGTATTGCCGGCCCGACATCTTGGCCAGCCAGTAGTAGACGCCCGCCAGCAGCGCAAAGACGGCGCCCAAGCTCATCACATAGTGGAAATGCGCCACCACGTAATAGGTATCGTGATAGGCGCGGTCGACGCCGGCCTGGGCGACCACGACGCCGGTGACGCCGCCGATGGTGAAGAGGAAGATGAACCCGATCGCGAACAGCATCGGCGTCCTGAAACGGATCGAGCCGCCCCACATCGTCGCCAGCCACGAGAATATCTTGATCCCGGTCGGCACCGCGATGGTCGCCGATGCGAGCTGGAAATAGGCCTGCTGAGTGATCGACATTCCGGCGGTGAACATGTGATGCGCCCAGACCAGAAAGCCCAGCACCCCGATGACGATCAGCGCCCAGACCATCGGCAGATAGCCGAAGATCGGCTTGCGCGAGAAGGTGGCGACGACATGGCTGACGATGCCGAAGCCGGGCAGGATGACGATATAGACCTCGGGATGCCCGAAAAACCAGAACAGGTGCTGAAAGAGCACCGGATCGCCGCCGCCGGCCGGATCGAAGAAGGTGGTGCCGAAATTGCG
>CAZNMK010000349.1:0-3570 GCA_964574045.1 uncultured Roseovarius sp.
CGCCTTCCTCGTAGAACATCTTCCAGAACTGGCGGAAGCTGGTGTAGTTGGGCGGCCCCTCGACCACGAGGCGGTACTTCTCTTCCTGCATCACCCCGTCGGGCGTGACCGGACCCAGCCCCTTGGCGACGCGCTCGTCGACCTCCTGGCGGAGGAACCTGTAATAGTCGATGGCGTCGTCGGTGCCGCGGAAGGCGCCGAAGATCGGCCCGATATAGTAGATGCCGCCGAAATAGGCGTCGATCGGCGAGGGCTTGTTCTTGGCCGATTGCAGGACGTGGACGAGATCGTCCTCGGCCTTGGCCGATTTCCTGAGGTACTCGCGCAGCCGGTCGATGTCGAACTTGACGCCCGAGACCTTCTCGAGCTTGGGGATCACGTCCTCCTTGAACTGCTTGACCATATACTGGACCATGTTCGGCGTGATCTTGCCGTCGGCCAGGTACGGGGTCTGCAGAAAGATCGTCTCGCACTTGTACTGCTCGCGCAGCAGCTCGAACCACTTCATGAAGGTGAAGCAGCCGGTATAGCTGAGCATCAGAACGTCGGGGTCGGGCAGCTTGCGGCCGTTGGGGCCGATATTGCCCTTGGCCATCATCCCGATGTCGGATTTCACATAGGTGCAGACGTCCTCGGAATGACCGGCGCGCTCGGCCTCCATGATGTAGCCGCCCGACTGGCGGCGCAGACCGGACTGGATGGCGTTGACCTCGGGCAGATTGTTGACCAGGTCGAAGCACATCAAGAGTTCGTTGAGGTTGCCGGGCACGAAGGTCGAGGCGACCTTCTCGCCGTTTTCCCTGGCATCGGCGAGACGGTCGTAGTGCTTGGCCATCATCGCCTTTTGCAGGAGCATCGAGTCGTCCTTCTGGACCTCGGCGGCGGGGCTTTTGGGTTTGGCGGTCATGCTGCACTCCAGAGCTTGATGGAATCTACGAACGTGCCGGCCTGTTCGCGAATGGGCTGCATCTGGCCGGAGTTCTCGGCGTATTTGAAGGCGATGAATGGGATGCCGGCGTCGGCCAGCTTGTGCTGCAGCATCGGCCGGTCCAGCAGCGCCGGGTCGCAGAAGCTGGGCGAGGCAAAGATCACCCCCTCGGCGCCGGTGCGGCGCACCGCCTCGATCAGGAACTTGCCCTTCTCGGCCTCGTTCGGCTCGTACTTGGCGGCGGTGCTGGCCGAGCGGTGCAAGAACGCCTGCGAGAGGTTGTGCAGCCCGTCGCCCTCGGTCGGCACGTCGTCGATCAGCCAGCGCGAGACCAGCATGAAATCGTCCTCGACCACGTAGCAGCCGCTCAGTTCCAGCGACTTGATCAGGTTGAGCGGCGGCTGTTCGCAGAACATGCCCGTCACCACCACCTTGGCGTTGTCCTTGATCGGGCGCTCGGCGGCGCCGGCGGCGGCGATGTAGTCGCGCAACAGCTGCGTGTGCTCCTCGACCGGCAGCAAGAGCCCCGCGCGCAGCACCAGATACGCCTCCGACGCCGGCACCTTCCAGGGCTGCTCGGCGCGCAGCCGGTAAAGGTCGCGGATGACGCGGCGGTTCTCGTTGTAGACGCCGATCGAGTTGAGCAGGTCGTCATTGCTGACCTCGCGGCCGCCGATACGGCCCAGATCTTCCAGCAGCTCGCGCATCTCGCCTTCGTAGAAGGTGCCGCCGACCTCGTCCTCATAGGTCTGCGGGACGTCGAAATAGCGCGAATAGACCTGCGGAAAGAGCATCTTCCACATCCCCGAGAGGTTGCGGATGACGTCGCAGATCGAGGGAAAGAGCATCCCGTCGACGAAATCGAGCCGGCCCGACACGCCCAGTTCGATGGTCGAGCGCGGGATGCGGCAGATGTAGCTCTGGTAGTAGGCGTCGCCGTGGATCACCTCGAGGTTGTCGCCCCCGCCCATGATGCCGAGCGGCATCATGCCGGCGGCATGGATGATCTCGCGCGGGACGTAGATCGGCATGTAGCCGACCACCTTGCGCCCCTCCTCGGCCGCCTTCCATTCGCGCGCGGCGGTAAAGCGGGTGTCGTCGAAAAGCGCCTGGCAGCGCGCAACGATATCGGATGTGGTTTCTTGGGTCATTGGTTGCTCCAGTTCGCAGGGCGCTTTTCGAGAAAGGCAGTCAGGCCCTCCACGGCGTCTTGGGTCTTCATCAGGTCGTCGAGATAGAGCCGCTCGACACGTTCCAGCTTGGCCGAGATGCGTTCGGCCAGATCGAGGCGGGCGGCACGCACGGCGCGGCGCAGGGAACTGGCGCTCTTGCTGCTCAGATGCTTGTCGAACCAGCTCAGCGCGGCCTCTTCGGGGTCGGGCGCGATCATGTCGACAAGACCCATCTCGCGCGCCTCCGTGGCCGAAATGGTGCGTGCCGACCACAGCAGGTCCTCGGCCGCGGCCTGGCCGATGCGCTCGGGCAGGAGGCACGAGGCGGCGGGCGCGAACACCCCCAGCATCATCTCGGGCTGGCCCAACTCGGCATCGGCGCTGGCAAACAGGCGGTGCCCGGCGGTGGCCAGTTCCAGCCCGCCGCCCAGGCAGCGGCCGCGGATGCTGACCAGGATCGGCACCGGGCATTCGACCATCCGCCGCACCAGCGCGTGCAGCGCCACCAGCATCTGCTCGCAGCTTTCGGGCATGTGCTCCTCGACGCTGGCGCCAAAGCTGAAATGCGGCCCCTCGGCGTCGATCAGCACGGTCTTGAGCACGGGATCGCCCTCGTGCTCGGCAAAGGCCGCATCCAGCGCCGCGATCATCTCGGCGTCGAGGATGTTGGCCTTGGGCCGCGACAGGCGCAGCCTGAGCAGCGCGCCGTCACGGTCGAGCCAGGTGGCGAGCGGTGCGCTCATGACCGCGCCCCCGGCATCAGGCTGTCGATGTACTCGTCGTTCCAGCGCGCGCCCTGCGCGAGTTCGCGACGCAGCGCGATGAAATCGATCTCGCGGCCCACTTCGCGGTTGCCCTCGTTGAAGGCGCGGAAACCGGTGCACGCCTCGGTCATCATGTTGAGCCCGAGCCAGGCGCGCGAATTTTCCTTGTTGGCGTTCCAGGCATTCAGCTTGGGCTTGCGCAGTTCCTCGACCGACTTGGTGGTGCAGCCGGGGAAGGTCATCAGGATCTTGGTGCAGAACTCCTCGACCCTGGCGTCGAGCGCCGAAAGATCGACGGTGCCGCGGGCGACCGTCTCCTTGCCCTTCTTGTACTCCTCGCCGGTCTTCAGCTCGCCGTGCAGGAGGCGGCCCATCTCGTCGGTGATCATGCGGGTCTCGACCAGCGGGTTGGCGACGTATTTCCCGTCCACCTTGAGCCCCGGCACGATGTCGGTCAGGATGCCCAGGCGCATCGCCTTTTGCGCGGTGAAGGGCTCGCACAGCACGCCGGAATAGAACGCCATCTCGCAGCCGATCATCACCGGCAGGAAGTCGGTCGAGCCGCCGATCGCGGCCGAGCCGTGCTTGGGTCCGGCCTGGCCGAACCGGGCCATGTCCTGGGCGATGGAGAAATCGCAGGCCATGCCGATTTCCTGGCCGCCGCCGATGCGCATGCCGTTGACGCGGCAGATCACCGGCTTGTCGC
>CAZNMK010000350.1:0-3561 GCA_964574045.1 uncultured Roseovarius sp.
GCTTTGACGGAAGGATCGCGCCCGGCCCCGAGGGTGGGCGCGATCGCGCCCGCCCTGGGGGCGGGGTCGGGCGCGATCCGGGGCTGACGCCCCGGAGAAGAATGGGGGGCGGACGTTGATTCCGGAAAAACCATCCTGCTCCGAGTTCCTATAGCTCACTTCGCCCGGTAGACGCGCAGCTCCGGCAGGGCGGTCAGATCGGCGCCAATGAGCCGCATCGCCGCCAGCGAGATCCGGCTGCCCGCCCCCGGTTCGGCGTCGAGCGGGATCAGGTCGACCGCCACCCTGGTGCCCTTTTCGGGATATTCCACCCGCCCCTTCGCCGGTGCGTCGACCAGCGGCGTCTTGAGCCAGATACCCGGCTCGCCCACGGCGCCGAGCGACGCGATGGTGACGCCCAGCGCGGTTTCGCCGCCGCCGCCCGCGGCCTCGGCCACGGCGCTCCTCGGCGCTGGTGGTATCGAAAGCCTCGGCGGTGCGGGCGTCCCCAGGCGCAGCACCCGGCCGCGCGCGGGGGTGGGCCTGGCCGCTGCTGTCCTGCACCTGCGGCGCGGGCGCGGACTGGCCCACGCCGAACAGCCCCCCGCCGGGGCCGGCCGCGCAGCCCCCGAGCGCAACAGAGATCAGCAGCGTCGGCACCGGTTTCATGGCCGCACCTTAGGCCCTGCCCGCCGCCCGATCAAACGCATATCGCACTTGTGTCCGGCAGCGCCGCGCCCTAGGTTTCGGGCCATGACAGTCCCGCTTGTCGATCCCTTTCAGCGCGCGATTTCCTATCTGCGCGTTTCGGTCACGGACCGCTGCGATTTCCGCTGTGTCTACTGCATGGCGGAAAACATGACCTTTCTGCCGAAAAAGGAGCTGCTGACGCTCGAGGAACTCGACCGCATGTGCAGCGCCTTCATCCGGCTCGGTGTCGAGAAATTGCGCATCACCGGCGGCGAACCGCTGGTGCGCAAGGGAATCATGACCTTCTTCGACGCCATGACGCGGCACCTGGACAGCGGCGCGCTGAAGGAACTGACGCTGACCACCAACGGCAGCCAGCTGACCCGTTTCGCCGAGCAGCTCCATGCCGCCGGCGTGCGCCGGGTGAACGTGTCGCTCGACACGCTGGACGAGGCCAGGTTCGCGCGCATCACCCGCTGGGGCCGCCTGGCACAGGTGATGGACGGCATCGACGCCGCCCAGCGCGCGGGGCTGCGCGTCAAGATCAACACCGTGGCGCTGAAGGGCGTCAACGAGGACGAGCTCTTCACCCTCGTCGACTGGTGCGCCGAACGCGATCTCGACCTTACCTTCATCGAGGTCATGCCGATGGGCGACATCGGCAACGAGAACCGTCTCGACCAGTACTGGAAGCTGACCGACCTGCGCGCGCGGCTGGCCGAACGCCAGACCCTGAGCGACCTCGCCGAGCGCACCGGCGGGCCGGCGCGCTATGTCCGGGTCGAGGAAACCGGCCAGAAGATCGGATTCATCACCCCGCTCAGCCACAATTTCTGCGAAAGCTGCAACCGCGTGCGGCTGACCTGCACCGGCGAGCTCTTCATGTGCCTGGGGCAAGAGGACATGGCCGACCTGCGCGCGCCCCTGCGCGACAATCCCGGCAATGACGCGCCCCTCGAGGCGGCGATCCGCGCCGCCATCGCATTGAAGCCCAAGGGCCACGATTTCGACTATTCGCGCCAGACCGTCGCGGGGCAGATGACCCGGCACATGAGCCATACCGGCGGCTGATGCCGGGCATGCCCATGCCCGTGCGGCTCTACCGCGTCGCGGCGGGGCTGATCGCGCCTATGGCCTATCGCCGCATCGCGACGCGGCTGGGGGCGCAGGGCGTCGCCCCGGCGCGGCGGCGCGAACGGATGGGCCACGCCACCGCCGCCCGCCCGCCGGGGCGGGTCGTGTGGTTTCACGCCGCCTCGGTGGGCGAAAGCGTCTCGGTGCTGCGGCTCATCGAGCGGCTGGGCGCGCGGCTGCCGGATGCGGGGTTCGTGATCACCTCGGGCACGGCCACCTCGGCCCGGGTGGTGGCCGAGCGCCTGCCGCCCCGTGCGATCCACCAGTTCGCGCCGCTCGATACCCGCCCGGCGCTGCGCCGCTTTCTGGCGCATTGGCGCCCCGACGCCGCGGTGTTCGTCGAAAGCGAACTGTGGCCGCAGATGCTGATCGAGACCCGCGCCGCCGGCGTGCCGATGGCGCTGGTCAACGCGCGGCTGTCGGAGGCGTCGATGCGCGGGTGGAAGCGGTTCGCGCCGACGGCGCGCTATGTCATGGGCCATTTCACGCTGATCCACTGCCAGGATGCGCGCACCGAGACGCATCTGCGCGACCTCGGACTGGCGCAGGCGCGCAAGGGCGCGAACCTCAAGGCGCTGGCGGGTCCGCTGCCCTTTGACGCCGACGCCCTGCAGCGCCTCGCCGCGCAGATCGGCGACCGGCCGCTGTGGCTGGCGTCCTCGACCCATCCCGGCGAGGACGAGATCGCGATCAAAGCGCACCGCGCGGCGCTGGCGGCCGATCCCCGCACGCTGCTGATCCTGGTGCCGCGCCACCCCGAACGCGCCGATGCCATCGAATCGCTGGTTGCGCGCGCGGGGATGGCCCAGGCCCGCCGCAGCCGTGGCGAAGAGATCGGCGCCGGAACAGAACTCTACCTGGCGGACACGCTGGGCGAAACCGGGCTGTGGTACGCCCTGGCGCCGCTGACCTGCCTGTGCGGGTCGTTCGCGCCGGTGGGCGGGCACAACCCCTACGAGCCCGCGCATGCCGGATCGGCCGTCCTTCATGGGCCGCACTACGCCAATTTCGCTGAATCCTATGCCGAGATGGACGCCGCCGGCGCGGCGCGGGAGGTGGCCGGCGAGGCGGCGCTGGCGCAAGCCGTGCCTGCGCTGCTGGCCGATCCGCGGGCGCTGACGGCCATGCGCGACGCCGCCCGCGTCTTTGCCGCGCGCCAGCAGGACGTGCTGGACGACCTGACCGGCACGCTTTGCGCCGCGCTGGCGCTTTGCCCGCTGTCGGAGGCATCGGTCCCGTGCCCGAACTGATCGTGACCAATTTCAACCCGAACTTCACCGGGGTTTCGGCCACCGCGGCGGCCGTCGTGCGCTGGCAGGCACGGCGCTATGACATGGCGCTGGCGGGTCATCCCCTGCCCGGCTGTCCCGCCCCGATCGGCCGCTGGCAGGCGATCCGCGCCTCGCGCAGGCCGGCGCCGGGGCGGCCCTTTGTCATCTGGCACGTCCGCCGCAACCCCGAGATGCGCGCCGCCATCCTTGCCCGCGACATCCTGCGGCTGCCGGTGCGCGCGGTCTTTACCTCGGCGGCGATCCGGCGGCATTCGGCGTTTCCGCGCTGGCTGATCGCGCGCATGGACGCGGTCATCGCCACCACCGAAGCGGCGGCGGAATTCGTGCCGAATGTCCATGCGGTGGTGCCGCACGGGGTCGACACCGAACGGTTTTCCCCCGCCCCCGACCGCGCCGCGGCCTGGGCCGCCACCGGTGCACGTCTCCGACGTCCGCGTCACGGGGCCGATCACGCCCGTGCCGCTCG
>CAZNMK010000351.1:0-3525 GCA_964574045.1 uncultured Roseovarius sp.
GGGTGCAGACATCGCCCATGATCATCATGGTGGCGTGCCCCCGGCCCCAGCATTCGCCGGCATTGGGGCAGCTGGCCTCTTCGCAGACCGTGACCAGCCGGTTCTCGCGCATGATCCGCCGGGTTTTCTCGTAGCCCTCGCCGCCCGGCGCGCGCACCCTGATCCAGCGCGGCTTCTTCGGCTGCGCGTTGTCGGGGCGGTGCGCCTTTTCGGGGTGGCGCAGCCTGGGCATGTCCGCATCCGTCATGTCGCGATCTCCCGCCGGTCTTTCGTAACTGCTGCCTGCATAATCCATCGCGCCGGGATGTACCAGTTCCGCGCGGGCGGTTATCGGCGCGGCCCGATGCCCGGTTGCGCCCGGCCCCATGCGGCCTATGCTCTGACGGACGAGATACCCGGGCAGGCAGGGCGGACACGGGCAATGGACTGGCAGGCACACCGGCGCGAGGCGCATGCCCTCAGCCACACCCAGGAATACCTCAAGCAGATCGTCTATGGCGGCAATGACGGCATCGTCACCACCTTTGCCATCGTCGCCGGTTTCGCCGGCGCACAGGCCGAGGGCGTGGCCCAGATCGGCGGGCTGGCGGTGCTGGTCTTCGGGCTGGCCAACCTCTTTGCCGACGCGGTCAGCATGGGGCTGGGAGAATTCCTGTCGATGCGCTCTCAGCACGACCTCTACCGCGCCCGCCGCGAGGCCGAGATGCGCGAGAGCCTGAGCGACCCCGAGCAGGAACGCACCGAGTTGTTTGAAATCCTGCGCCAGCGCGGCCTGCCGCCGGGCGAGGCCGACACCGCCGCCACGCTGTTGTCTCGCCACCGCCGGCTGATGGCCGACCTGATGATGACCTACGAATTCGGCATGGCCGATCCCGAGGGCGAGAACCCGGCGCTGAGCGGGCTCTTTACCTTTCTGTCGTTCGTGGTGTTCGGCTCGGTGCCGCTGGTGCCCTATTTCGTGCTGGAGCCCGATGAGCGCACCTTCGTGCTGTCGCTGTCGGCGACGGCGCTGGCGCTGGTGGCGCTCGGCCTGTTGCGCTGGAACGCCACCGGCGAGCGGCTGTTGCGCTGCGTCGGCGAAACCGTCCTGGTGGGCACGGTGTGCGCGCTGGTGGCCTTCGGCGTGGGCTGGCTGGTGGGCGGCTGAGCGCCTCAGCCCAGCATCGCACCGCCCTCGCCCAGGGCGTCATAGTGGCGCCTGAGCCGCTGCAGCGCGATCCGCAGGACGATCTTGCCCGAGCGCGCCGACCAGCCGAGCGCGCGTTCGGCGCTTTCCAGCCCCTCCAGCCGGCAGCAGCAGCGCAGCGCCACGTCGCCCAGCCCCGGCCCCAGGTCGCGCAGCGCCCCGATGACACGGGCGCGCGCCGCCGAACCGCCGCGGCCGGGCGGGGGCGGCAGCGCCTCTGCCTCGGTCAGGAACCGGTCCCAGGCGGTGGCGCCGCGCGCGCCGAGGCCGGCCATCTCGAAATCCTCGCGCAGCCGCTCGCCGGCGCCGGCCAGGTCGGGCGGCAGAAACGCACGCCCCTGCGCGTCGCGCCGCCGCGCCAGGAGCGCCAGCGGCGTCTCCGTGGCGCGAAAGCGTGGCGCCGGCGCATCCGCGGGCCCCGACCGGCGGCGGCCGGGGCGCGGGGCGCCGACGAACGCCGCCGGTGCCTCGGCCAGGCCGACGGCGCGGTTTTCCGCCTCGGCCAGGAACCTGTTGAGGGCGGCGCGCCCGGCGGCGGTGATGCGATAGCGCGATACACGTGCCGGACGGCGGCATTCGATCCAGCCCCTGAGCGCCAGCGCCTCGGCCTGCGCCCGCCCGACGACTGCGCGGCGCACGGGCTCGGCACCCTCGGCCTCGCGCACCACGATCGCCTTGTCCATCTCGGCCGCGACCGCCAGCACGGCGCCGGGTTCGCACATCCGGCGCAGCACGCGCCGTGCCTCCTGCGCCAGGTCCTCGGGCGACAGCGGCACATCGCCCGGCGCCGCGGCATCGGACGATGCCAGAAAGCGGCCGAGGCGGGCCAGGGCGCCGTCGGTCAGCATGTCCTCGCGCCGCGCCTCCACCGCCCGGACCTGCCGCAGCACGGTCGAGGCGTGCACCCCGGCCGCGCGCGCCAGCGCCGCCAGCGGCCGGCCCGCCGCGGGATGTTGCAGATAGACCGACACCACGGCGGGCCCCCAGGCCGGCAACCGGTCCACGGTTCCGGCCGAAAACAAGGCGCAGGTCATGCCGTCTCCTTTCCGGTGTCCGATGGTAACAACTCCCCGCATGAACGTGTTTTCCACAGGTTATCCACATGCGATAAACAAGTCTGGGTTGTAAGTGTTACCGGTTCGTTAACTGTTGCGAATTCGTGAAGGATTGTTTCCAAATAATAAACAACTTCCTCCCCGAGCGTTCGCCGGAACCGTCCGGCACGCAACACGCGCCCAGGTTGTGCGACAGTCCCGGCCAGCCGAATGCCGATGCCATGACCGGAGACCCCCATGACCGACCCGCTGAGCATGCTGAACCAGCTGCGCCGCCCGCCCCTGCTGATCGAGGCCGCGCGCCTGGGGCTGACCGATTATCGCCGCGACGCGGCGCTGCGCCGGCATCTGGGCCTCTTGCGCCCGCCCGCCGGGGCGGCCGCGCTGCTGGCGCTGATCGAGGCCGAGGCGGAAATCGACCGCGAACGGCGGTGCGGCGGCGCCGGCTATTCGCCGGCCCGCCATGTCGACATCCTGATCGCGATGATGGGCGAGGCGCGGCTGATGCGCGCCGCCGCCGCCACTGCCGCCGGCTGAGCTTCAGCCGAACGCGTCGGGCATCGACGCCTTTTTCTCGGCCACATAGGCATCGAGCGCGGCGGCGATGGCGGGATCGAGCGGCGGCTGCACATAGCTGTCGAGCTGGCGCTTCACCCGTGCGGCGGCCAGCGTCATGGTGTCGCGCTCGCCCTCTTCGGCCCATTGTTCGAACGGTTTGTAGTCGAACAGATCGGTCCGCCAGAAGGCGGATTTGAAATTCGCCTGGGTGTGCGCGCAGCCCAGGTAGTGCCCGCCGGGGCCGACCTCGCGGATCGCGTCCATCGCCTGGCCGGTCTCGGACATGTCGATACCGCGGGCGAAATGGTGCAGCACCCCCAGCTGGTCGGCGTCCATGACGAATTTCTCGTAGCTCGACACCAGCCCGCCCTCGAGCCAGCCGCACGAATGCAGCATGAAGTTCACGCCCGACAACAAGCCCATGTTCAGGCTGTTGGCGGTCTCGTAGGCGGCCTGCGCATCGGGCAGCTTGGAGCCGGTGAACGACCCCGCCGAGCGGTAGGGCAGCCCCAGCCGGCGCGCCAGCTGGCCCGCGCCATAGGTGATGTGCGCGGCCTCGGGCGTGCCGAAGGTGGGGGCGCCCGAGTTCATGTCGATCGAGGTCACGAAGGCGCCGAAGATGACCGGCGCGCCGGGGCGGACGAGTTGCGAATAGGCGATGCCGGCCAGCACCTCGGCCAGCACTTGGGTCAGCGTCCCGGCGACCGTGACCGGCGCCATCGCGCC
>CAZNMK010000352.1:0-3523 GCA_964574045.1 uncultured Roseovarius sp.
ACCGTATCGCACGGGCGATCCTGAGCGACGCCGCAAGCCGCAGGCCCTGCCCGGACGACTGGGTCTACGTCAACAATTTCGATGCCCCCCACAAGCCCGTTGCCATCGCGCTGCCGCCGGGCGACGCGGAACGCTTTCGCAAGGCGATGGAAGAGATGATCGACGATCTCGCCGTCGACATCCCCGCGCTCTTCGAATCGGATGACTACCAGGCCCGCCGCCGCGCCATCGAAGAAGGCTTTTCCTCGGCCCACGAAGAGGCGATGAGCGCGGTCTTCGAGGAGGCGCGCGCGCGCAAGGTGGCGATCCTGAGAACGCCCATGGGGTTCACCTTCGCCGGGATGCATGGCGACGAGGTGATGACCAAGGAGCAGTACGAGGCGCTGTCGGACGAGGACCGCGAGGCACTGGATACCGCCATGGAGGAAATCCAGGAAAAGCTGTCGGAGGTGCTGCGCGCCCTGCCCAAGCAGCAAAAGGCCCACCGCCGCGAGGTCGAGGAACTGAATTCGGGGCTGGCACGGCAGGGGGTCGATGCCGCCATCGCCGAGGTGCGCGAGGCGTTCGCCGGGCAGACGCCGGTGCTGGAACATCTCGACCGGGTGCGCAACCACCTGATCGAGAACGCAGGCATCTTTCTGCAGCGCCCCGAGGGCGAGGAGGCCGGCCCGTTCCCCGTGGCCGCGGCACCGCAAGCCGCGAAGGCGCAGTTCCAGCCTTACGCCGTCAACGTCATGGTTTCGAACTGCGCCGGGGAATCCGGCGCGCCGGTGGTGGTCGAGGATCTGCCGACGCTGGACAATCTGATCGGCCGGGTCGAGTACGTCTCGCAGATGGGGGCGCTGGTCACCAATTTCACCATGATCAAGCCCGGCGCGCTGCACCGCGCCAATGGCGGCTATCTGGTGCTCGACGCGCTCAGGGTTCTGAGCGAGCCGATGGCGTGGGACGGGCTCAAGCGCTGCCTGCGCACCGGCGAAATCCCGATCTATTCGGCGGGCGAGCGGATGGGGCTGCTGTCGACCGTGTCGCTGAAACCCGAGCCGGTGCCGCTCAAGGTACGGGTGATCCTGATCGGAGAGCGCCAGCACTACTACCTCTTGTCGGCGCTGGACCCGGATTTTCCGCAGCTCTTCAAGCTCGAGGCCGATTTCGACGATCACCTGCCCCTGGCCGACGACAGCCGCGCGGCCTATGCCCGGCTGATCGCGGGGCTGGCACGCCGGACGGATGCGCGCCCGCTCGAGGCCGGCGCCGTCGCCGGGCTGATGCGCGAGAGCCTGCGCGCCACCGGCGATGCCGAGCGCCTGTCGCTCAACACCGGCTTTCTGAGCGATTTCATTCAAGAGGCCGATTTCTGGGCCGGCCAGCGCGAGGCGGCCCATATCGCCGCCGCCGACATCGACACCGTGACGGCCGAACGCGAACGCCGCGCCGGGCGGTTGCGCGAACTCAGCCACGAGGCGATCGCGCGCGGCACCGTGCTGATCGACACCGACGGCGCGCGGATGGGCCAGATCAACGCGCTCTCGGTGCTGCAGATCGGCGGCTACATGTTCGGGCGGCCCTCGCGGCTGACGGCGCGGGTGCGTCCCGGGGCCGGCAAGGTGGTCGATATCGAGCGCGAGACCGAACTCGGCGGACCGATCCATTCCAAGGGTGTGCTGATCCTGCAAGGCTACCTCTCCGCGACCTATGCCACCGCCGCGCCGATGTCGCTCTGGGCGAGCCTCGTCTTCGAGCAGAGCTATGGCGGCGTCGACGGCGACAGCGCCTCGGCGGCGGAACTCATCGCGCTCATCTCGGCGCTGGCCGAGGCGCCGCTCGACCAGTCCTTTGCGATCACCGGCTCGGTCAACCAGTTCGGCGATATCCAGGCTATCGGCGGAGTGAACGAAAAGATCGAAGGCTACTTCGACATCTGTGTCGCGCGGGGGCTGACGGGGCGCCAGGGCGTTCTGATCCCGGCGGCGAACGTCAAGAACCTGTGCCTGCGCCGGCGGGTGATCGACGCGGTCGAGGCGGGACGGTTCCGCATCGTACCGATGACCACCGTCGCCGACGGGCTGGCGATTCTGACCGGGCTGGTGCCGGGCGAGCGCGGCGCCGACGGCGCCTTTGTCGATGGCAGCCTCAACGCCCGCGTCGAGGCTCGGCTGATCGAGTTCGCGGAAATCCGAAAGCGGTTTGCCAGGGAGGCGCGCAATGGTCCCGCAGAACAGGGCTGAAAACGGTGGCGGTGGCCGCGTCCGGCGGCGCGTGGTGCTGGGCGCGACATGCTATGCCGACGCCGAGGGCGGGCTCGGTATCGCGGTGGAACTGGCGCGCCATGCCGGGGCCGAGCTGCACGGGCTTCTGGTGCGCGAAGAGGCCAGCCTCAGCGCGGTGCGGGTGTTCCGGGCGCGGGCGGTGTCGTTCACGGGCGAACCGTCGGCAGAGGTGACCGAGACCGCACTCCTGAACGCCTACCGCGCCGATGCCCGCCGTTTCGCCGAACGGCTTGGCGGCGCGGCGCGGCTCGCGCGGATCGCGGCCGAGTTCCGGGCCACCGAGGGCCGGCTGTGGGACGCGGTGCAAAAGGCCGCAGGCCCCGGCGGGGTAGCGGTCTTCGGCTATCGCCGCGCGCTGGGCGACAGCGGCAGCGTGGTGTTGGTGCTGGGGCAGGGGCGCGCGGCGCCGGGCTTTGCCGCGCCGCTGGCCACGGGGCTGAAAAAGCGTCTTCTGGTGCTCTCGGAGGCATCGCCGCCCCCGGGCGTCGAGGGCGAGCGGTTCAAGGGGCCGGACGAGCTGTTGCGCCGGCTGGATGCGCTCAGCCCCGCGGCGGTGATCGTCGCCGCCGACCCCGCCGCCCTGCCGCCGCCGACGCGGCTGGTCGAGGCAGCGCGCTGCCCGGTCGTCTTCGCCGCCGCCGACGACGGCTGAGCCGGGCTCAGGTCTTGGCGATGCGATAGATCGCGGGGATCACCAGCACGGTGAGCGCGGTCGACGACAAGAGCCCGAACAGCAGCGAGATCGCCAGCCCCTGAAAGATCGGATCGGCGAGGATCACCGCCGCCCCGATCATCGCGGCGAGCGCCGTCAGCAGGATCGGCTTGAAGCGGGTGGCGCCGGCTTCGATCAGCGTCTCGACCGTGACCCGGCCCTCGGGGTCGGCGTGGCGGATGAAATCCACGAGCAGGATCGAGTTCCTGACGATGATGCCCGCGAGCGCGATGAAGCCGATCATCGAGGTGGCCGAAAAGGGCGCGCCGAAAAGCCAGTGCCCGAACATGATGCCCAGAAAGGTCAGCGGCACCGGCGTGAGGATGACGAGCGGCAGGCGAAAGCTGCCGAACTGCGCCACCACCAGGATGTAGATGCCCAGAAGCGCCACCGCAAAGGCCGCGCCCATGTCGCGGAAGGTGATCCAGGTGACCTCCCATTCGCCGTCCCAGAGAAGCGTCGGCTGGGCGGTGCTCTCGGGCTGGCCGTGCAGGCGGATCGCCGGTTTCGGCAGGTCGGACCAGTCCATCGCGTCCAGCCG
>CAZNMK010000353.1:0-3518 GCA_964574045.1 uncultured Roseovarius sp.
ACGACATGCGCGGCGAGGTGATCGACGACCTGATCGACCGTTTCATGCCGCCCAAGACCTATGCCGACCAGTGGGACATGGACGGGCTCGGCACGGCGGTGCGCGACCAGCTTGGCCTCGATCTGCCGGTCGCGGACTGGGCCGGGGAGGAAGGCGTCGACGACGAGCAGATCGCCGAACGGCTGGAAAAGGCCGCCGACGAGATGATGGCGAAAAAGACCGCCCAGTTCGGCGCCGAGAACATGCGCTCGATCGAAAAGCAGATTCTGCTCCAGACCATCGACGGCAAGTGGCGCGAGCACCTGCTGCGGCTCGAGCACCTGCGCAGCGTCGTCGGTTTCCGCGGCTATGCGCAGCGCGATCCGCTCAACGAATACAAGAACGAGGCGTTCCAGCTCTTCGAGACCATGCTCGACAGCCTGCGCCACGACGTCACCCAGAGGCTGGCCCAGATCCGCCCGATGACCGAGGAAGAGCAGCAGGCGATGCTGCAGGAAATCGAGCGTCAGCGCGCCGCGATGGCGGCGGCGGCCGAGGCCGAGAAGGACGGCCAGATCGTGCAGGAGACGTCCGCCGCCGAAGGATTCGACGAAAACGACCCCTCGACCTGGGGCAATCCCGGCCGCAACCAGCCCTGCCCGTGCGGTTCGGGCAAGAAGTTCAAGCACTGCCACGGCCGGTTCGCCTGAGGGCCGCCTGCCACAGCAACAGCAAAATCAGATCACCTGACCGCCGCATCGCAGCCATTTTCCCGGTCTAGACCTGCATTCCGGGTCAAAAACCGTGGGAGCGCGCGATGTTCAGCCCCAAACGCCTCGTCACCATCCTGGGAACGCTCGGTGTTGCGTTCGGGGTGGGTTTCGTCATGCAGACCGTCGTCAAGGATCCCCGCCAGGGGACTGCGGAGCCCGGGGTTCAGGTCGCCTCGGTCGGCGCGGCGGCGGATGTCGCGCCGGCGGCACGGATGGACGATGCCGGCATGGACGTCGCTGTCGAAGCCTTGCTGGCCGACCCGCCGGCGCCGCCGGAGGCAGCGCCGCAGCCCGAATCCCTGCCGGCCGGGCCGGTGACGCTGGCATCGCTGGCCGACCCGCGGGAGGCCGCCCTCGACGTCCCCCTGCCGAAGGAGGAGCCGGTACCCGGCTTCGGCTGCGACATCGCGTTTACCGCCCAGCCCGTCGCGGCGGCGATGGTGCGTCTGTCGCTCTCGGCGCCGTGCCTGGCCAACGAGCGGTTCACGCTGCACCACAACGGCATGATGTTCGCCGACGCGACCGACGATGCGGGCCAGGCCGAGATCGCCGTGCCGGCGCTGAATACGGCGGCGGTCTTTATCGTCACCTTCGCATCGGGTGCCAGCGCGGTGGCGCAGGCCGATGTGGAGACGCTGGAATACTACGACCGTGCCGTCGTGCAGTGGCGCGGCGGCGAAGGGCCGCAGATCCACGCGCTGGAATACGGCGCCGACTACGGCCAGGAAGGCCACGTCTGGGGCGGTGCCGACCGTGGCATGGCCGATGCCGCCCGCGGCGAGGGCGGCTTCGTCACCCGGCTGGGGGATGAGGACGTGTTCGAGCCGATGCTGGCCGAGGTCTATACCTTCCCCTCCGGCACGGCGCTGGCGGACGGCGAGATACGCCTGAGCGTCGAGGTCGAGGTGATGGCCGGCAATTGCGGCAAGGATATCGAGGCGCAGGCGTTGCAGAAACACGGCACCGCGCGCATGCAGGTGCGCGAGCTGACGCTGGAGATGCCGGACTGCGACGCCGTGGGCGACTATCTGGTGTTGAAAAACCTGCTTGATGACCTGAATATCGCCCGCAACTGAAGCGTTGCGCCGAAGGGGGGTTTCATGGTGGTCATTCGTGCGGCGGCCCTCGCCGCACTTTTTTTCCTTTGCGGCGCGGTTTCCGCGGCGGCGCAGGACGTGACCCTCACCTCGCGTGACGGCAATGTCGAGATTTCCGGCAACCTGCTGGGTTTCGACGGCGAGTTCTACCGCGTCGACACGATCTATGGCGAGCTGACGGTCGACGGCTCGGGCGTGCTGTGTGACGGGCCCGGCTGCCCCGACCTGGAGGATTTCATCGCCCGCATCGCCCTTTCGGGCGCGCCGGGGGTGGGCCGCGTGCTGATGCCGGCGCTGATCGAGGCGTTCGCGGCCCGGGGCGGCCATCGGATCGACCGCAGCGACCTGTCGGACCGCGAAACCGTCTACGCGGTCGCCGACCGGGAAACGGGCCGGATCCTGGGGGAGTTCACCTTTCGCCTCAACAATTCGGACCAGGGCTTTGCCGACCTGCTGGCCGACACGGCCGATATCGCCATGTCGCTGCGCGAGGTGCGCGCGGCAGAGGCCGACCGCGCCGCCGAGGCCGGGATGGGCGATTTCACCGCCCGCGGCACCGTCAGGGTGATATCGCTCGATGCGCTGGTGCCGGTGGTGGCGCCGTCCAATCCGGTGCAGTCGCTGTCGATGAGCGAACTGGCCGGGGTACTGACCGGCGAGATCGTCAACTGGCAGGCGCTGGGCGGACCGGATGCGCCGGTCGCGGTGCATGTGCATGGCCCCGGTACCGGGCTGGGCCAGGCGACCGAGGACCGGGTCTTGAAACCCGCGGGCGCGGTGCTGGCCGAAACGGTCGCGCTGCATCCCGCCGGGCCGGGGCTGGCGCGGGCGGTGGCCGCCGACCCCTTTGCACTGGGCGTGACCAGCCGGGCCGAGCTGGGCGATGCGCGCGAGGCGGCGATCCGGGGCGAATGCGGCTTTGCCCTGCGGGCCACGCGACAGGCGGTCAAGACCGAGGACTACCCGCTGACCGCGCCGATGTTCCTGTATCTGCCGGCACGCCGGTTTCCCAAGCTGGCGCGCGAATTCCTGTCCTACCTGAACGAGCCGGCCGCGCAGCTGGTGATCCGCCGCGCCGGTTTCGTCGATCAGGCACCCGAAGAGATACCGCTGGCCGCGCAGGGCGACCGGCTGGCCAATGCCATTGCCCGCGCCGGTGCCGAAACCGGGCTGGAGACGCTGCAGCAGATGACGGCGTTCCTGACCCCGCTCAGCCGGCTGACCACCAGTTTCCGTTTCGAGGCCGGGTCGGTGCGGCTCGATGCGCAGTCGCGTTCGAACGTGCGGCAGCTGGCGCGGGCGCTCGAGACCGGGGTTTACGATGCGCGGCGGCTGGTCTTCGTGGGCTTCAGCGACAGCCGCGGCTCCGCCGGGGCCAACCTGCGGATATCCACGCGCCGCGCCGAGGCGGTGCGCGACGCGGTGATCGAGGCCGCCGAGACGGCGGATCTGTCGCGCGTCGGGCTGGAGGCGGTGGCGTTCGGCGAGGCGATGCCGATGGCGTGCGACAACAGCGCCTGGGGCCGTCAGATCAACCGGCGGGTCGAGGTCTGGGTGCAGTAGCGCGCCGCCGGGTCATACGGAATCGCAGTTCGATACATTGAAATCCGGGCGCGAACCGGACCGCAAGCGATCCGGGGGCAGTCGGTCGGCGTTACGCACTCTGGAT
>CAZNMK010000354.1:0-3474 GCA_964574045.1 uncultured Roseovarius sp.
GGCGCGCCTTCGCGCCGTTCCCATGCCGCGAAAAGCCCGTGATCGAAGGCGCCCCACAGCGTCGTGCCGGTCACGATGCGCCCGCCCGCAGCGATCACCGCCGCGCCCGTATCGGCGGCGAAGTCGCGCCAGTCGCCGCCCTCGATGCAGCCGCCGCGCCAGCGCAGGCTGCCGCCCGGGGCGCGGGCCTCGTCCACCAGCCAGACCTCGCGCCCGGCCGCGGCGGCGGCACGCGCGGCCGCCAGCCCGGCGGGTCCGGCGCCGATCACCAGCAGGTCGCAGCGGGCATTGAGTTGCGGCGTGTCCGCAGGCGGGCGGTTGGCGGGGTCGAGCCGGCCCAGCCCGGCCATGCGGCGGATCGTCGGCTCCCACCGCATCCAACCCGGGGCCATGAAGGTCTTGTAGTAGAAGCCGGCGGGCAGGAAGCGGTGAAAGCGGTCGATCAGCCGTCCCCGGTCGCGCCGCGCGTCGGGCGCGGTGTTGACCGAACTGAGCGCCATGCCCTCACGCAGCCGTTCGGCGGTGGCGCGGATATTGGGCATGGTGCGCCCGTCATGGGTCACGTCGAAGATGGCGTTCGGTTCCTCGCCGCCCAACCCCCAGAGGCCCCGCGGGCGGTGATACTTGAAGCTGCGCCCCAGCACGCGGGTGCCCGATGCCAGCAGCGCCGACGCCAGCGTATCGCCGGCAAAGCCGGTCAGGGGCGTTCCGTCGAAGGTGAACGACAGCGGCGCGGCGCGGTTGATGCACGTGCCGAGCTCGTCGTGGCGCCAGCCGGTCATGGCTGTTTCCTCCCCGGCAGGGCGGCGACCCTTGTCACCTCGCGGGTGACGGTGTCGCGCGTCATCACGAAGAATTCGCCGCAGGTCAGGTGCACCCAGACCTCGCGCGCGGGGCCGCGCGGGGCATCGTTCATGTAGAGGTAGTCGGCCCAGGCCGCGTCCGTTGCGGTCTCGGCCGGTTCCGGGCGGCGCTTGCCGGCCTCGGCGGCGAAATGGAACTCGGTCTCTTCGCGCGGGCCGCAGAAGGGGCAGGAAAAGAGTTGCATCCGCGTCCTTTCGCTAGTGGGCGATGCCCGAGCCGGCCGCCTCGTCGATGAGACGGCCGCGGGCGAAACGGTCGATATCGAAGGGGCGGCTGATCTCGTGGTGCTGCCCGGTGGCCAGAAGATGCGCCAGGAGCCAGCCGCCGGCGGGGATCGCCTTGAACCCGCCGGTGCCCCAGCCGCAATTTATGTAAAGCCCCTCGGGTCCTACCGGGCCGATCACCGGCGAGCTGTCGGGCACCACGTCGACCACGCCGCCCCATTGCCGCATCAGCCTCAGCTGGGCAAAGGCCGGGAACATTTCCAGAAGGCCCGAGATCACGGTCTCCTGCATGGGCAGGTTGCCGCGCTGGCCGTGCGTGGGCACCCGGTCGAGCCCGCCGCCGAACACCAGCTCGCCCTTGTCGGATTGCGAGACATAGGTGCCGGTGCCGAGATAGAGCAGCACGATGTCGAGGATGGGCTTCAACGGCTCCGAGACGAACGCCTGCAGCGCGTAGGTCAGGATCGGCAGCCGCACCCCGGCCATCGCCGCCAGCCCCGGCGTCGCACCGGCGCTCGCAAGCCCCACGCGCGGCGCGCGGATGGTGCCATGGTCGGTCTCGACCCCGGCGATCCGCCCGCCCTCGATCGAGAGGCCGGTGACGGCGCAGTTCTCGACGATGTCGACCCCCAGACCGCTCGCCGCGCGGGCATAGCCCCAGGCCACCGCGTCGTGCCGGGCGATGCCGGCGCGCGGCTGCCAGATGCCGCCCATGCAGGCATGGCGCGCGTCATCGCCCCGGTTCAGCAGCGGCGCGCGGCGCAGAGCCTCTGCCGCGCCCATCAGCTCGCCGTCGACGCCGTTCAGCTGCATGGCGTTGGCGATGCGCGTACAGATCTCCATCTGCATCGGCGTGTGCGCGGCGATCAGCATGCCGCGCTGGCTGAGCATGATGTTGAAGTTCAGCTCCTTCGACAGCCCCTCGTAGAGCCTGAGCGCGAGGTCGTAGAGCGCCACGCTTTCGGGGTAGAAGTAGTTCGAGCGCACCACGGTGGTGTTGCGCCCGGTGTTGCCGCCGCCGATCCAGCCCTTTTCCAGTACCGCCACGCGGCGGATGCCGTGGTTTCTGGCCAGGTAGTATGCGGTCGCGAGGCCGTGGCCGCCGCCGCCCACGACGATGGCGTCGTAGGCCGCTTGCGGGCGGGCCTTGCGCCAGGCCGGCCGCCAGCCGCGGTGGCCGCGCAATCCCTGAGTGGCGAGGGCGAGGGCGGAGTAGCGTTTCATGGCCGGTTCACGCTGCGGGCATAGTCGATGAAGGCGGCGACCTCGTCGGGCGAGGGCCGCACGCCGGTGAAGCAATAGAGGTACCCCGGCACCCTTGTCAGCCGCTCCTCCAGCGTTTCGCCGAGGTCGAGCGCATAATAGCCGACCTGCTGGTAATAGAGCACGCGGGCGCGGATGTCTGCCTCGTTGGCGTCAAAGCCGTGGCGCGCGAACATCCGCGCCAGCGCCTGGTGCCGGGCTGCGTCGCTGCGCTCGACGACCCGGTGCACCGCCTCGTCGCGACGGGCCCATTCGCGGACGGCGAAATCGAGCCGGTAATCGAACCCGTCGGGCGCCACGACGCAGCGAAAGAAGTTGCAGACCGCCTCGGTGATGGTGGCGGCACGGGCTTCGGTCGAGCGGACCAATACGCCCGTATTGGTCGTCTCCCAGGCGTCGAGCAGCTGATTCAACAGATCCTCGCGGCTCTCGAAATACCAGTAGAAGGAAGAGCGCGAGACCCCCAGACGGTTGCCGATGGTCAGGATCTTGACCTCGGAAACGCCGTCGCGGACCAGCAGGTCCATGGCGGCATCGAGCCAGTCCTCGCGCGTGACCTTGACGTTGCCGGGCAGGGTGTCGCCGGGTTCGCCGTCCCGGGGGTCGGCAGATCTGATGGGGGTCGGGTCGGCCATGCGGTTCCTCAGCTTGCCGGGGCGGCACCGCCCTCGGCGGTGCGGCGGGCGATGTATGTCTCCAGCGCCTCCAGCCGGCCGGGGTCGGCGGCGGGGGGCGGGGTGTGGGTCTCGACGATCTCGCGCCAGATGGCGGTCGCGCGTTCGCTGGCGGTCAGGGCGCCGCGTTCGGACCAGGTGCCGAAATTCGACCAGTCCGCCACCAGCGGTTGGTAAAAGGCGCTCTGGTAGCGTTCCATCGTGTGCGCGCAGCCAAAGAAATGCCCGCCCGGCGCGACCTCGTCCAGCGCCTCGCGGGCGATTTCGGCCGGGCCCGCCGGGGTGGGGCCGCACAGTTCGGCCACCATCTGGACCGCTTCGAGATCGGTGATCAGCTTCTCGTAGGATACCGTCAGCCCGCCTTCGAGCCAGCCGGCGGCGTGGATGATCACCGTCGCCCCGGCCAGCACCGACCCCCACAGGCCGAACTGGGTTTCGTGCGCGGCCTG
>CAZNMK010000355.1:0-1459 GCA_964574045.1 uncultured Roseovarius sp.
GCCGCGCACGGCGTTGGCGCGGGCGGCCGACAGATCCCAGACCGGGCTTGCGGCGGCGACGACCGGGCGGGCGCGGGTGTGCGCCGCGACCGCGACGCCGTTGGTGACCAGCGCCGCGGCCGACGACACCAGCGCGGCAAGGTCGCGCAACAGCGGCGTCGGGGCGGCGGTTTCGTCACTGAACAGCGGCGCGCCGTCGATGTCGAACAGCTCGACGATCAGGCCCTCGTCGGTCACGCGCGTGCGGACATGGCGCAGCAACTCGGCGGCAATCTCGCTTTCCCCGCTGCGCCCCGACAGGCGTTCGCTGACGGCGGCGAATTCGCCGTCCCCGGCGCTCGGGCTCTCGGGTCCGGCGGCGGCGTCAGAACCCTGGTCGCCGATCCCCATCTCGCCACGGTTCTGTTCGTCCTCGCTCACCGTTTGGTTGCTGCCGCCGATACCGTTCTGCGCCAGCCGGCTTTCGGAAAACAGGCTGTCGCCGCCGAAATCCCCGTCGCCGCCGCCCGAGATGCGGTTGATCGGAATGGTCGGACTGAAATAGTCCGCAATCCCCTTGCGTTGCTTTTCCGTCGTCGCGTTCAGCAGCCACATCAGCAGGAAAAAGGCCATCATCGCGGTCACGAAGTCGGCATAGGCGACCTTCCAGGCGCCGCCGTGATGGCCGTCGGCCTTGACGATCTTTTTCCGTTTGATGATGACCGGCGCGGCGTTGTCACCCGGCGCAGCCATATCCACCACCATTTCACTCACCCGCAACCGGGCTAGCATGGCGGGTGTTAGCGATGGCTTAACGTTTCAACTTGTCGCGATCGCGCGGCGCCTCCGATGGGCCGGATTTTAGGCGTATTCCATGTATCGAGGGTTTGGCGCGCGCCCGCCGATGAGCTAGGATAAGACCAAGGGCCAGGACGGCCGCAACCTCATTTCGGTTTCACGTGTGGTGTGTAGGGAGCACGTGGGGAACGGGGGATGCCGGCCGTCCGACCGGCATCCCCCGTCGATTTCGTCCGTTGCCTTCCGGCCTTCAATCCGTATCCGCCATCAAAGGCCGCGCCGCCAGGTCGCGCGACAGGCCGCGATACACGCGGTCGGCCTCGTCCCGGTCGTAATCGGCATGCAGCGTCTTGCGCACGCCGTGCTCGGCCAGCATGACATGGCGCGCGGGTTCCACCCCGTGCCGGGCGAGAGAGGACTTGACGCAATTGAGCCGGCAGCCATCGAGCGCCAGGATAGGCCGGCCCGAGCGCGCGGTGCGCACCAGCGGCTTGACGTCGCCGCCCACACCCGCGATGCACGACATCTCGGCCAGCCCCGCGCGGTCGAGCCTCAGCGCCAGGTCGTTGGCCATCTGGGCCGCGCTGGAACAGCCCGAACAGGCATAGACCAGCGGCAGTGTCCCTTCGGGTTTCGTCGACAAGGCTCCGCACTCCGCATTGCCAGAATCTGGCGCGGCGGC
>CAZNMK010000355.1:1469-3473 GCA_964574045.1 uncultured Roseovarius sp.
GGCAAGAGTGCCAGTCACGGCCCCGGGCGGGCAGGCGTCATTTGGTCGCGGAAAGCCCGGCCATGCCGCAGACGATGCGCCATTCCTCGGCCGTCACCGGCTGCACCGACAAGCGCGAGTTGCGCACCAATACCATCTCCGACAGGCGCGGATCCGCCTTGATCGCGGCCAGCGTCACCGGGGCCGGGGCCGTTTCCACCGCGCGGATGTCGACGCATTCCCAGCGCGGGTCGTCGGCGGTGCTGTCGGGGTGGGCCTCGGCGATCACCTCGACGGTGCCGACCACCGCCTTTTCGCTCTGGCTGTGATAGAAGAACCCCAGATCGCCCACCTTCATCTCGCGCATGAAGTTGCGCGCCTGGTAGTTGCGCACGCCGTCCCATTCCTCGCCCGCATCGCCCTTGGCCAGCTGGTCGTCCCAGCTCCAGGTCGAGGGTTCGGATTTGAAAAGCCAATAGCGCATCGCTCAGATCACCTTGTTCCACCGGGTCAGTTCGACCGAGGCAAAGAGCCCGGCGCGGGCATAGGGGTCGTCCCCGGCCCAGCTTTCGGCCGCCGCCATGTCGGGCACGTCGAGCACCACCAGCGAGCCGCACATCGCGCCATCCCCGTCCAGCAGCGGGCCGGCCTGTGCAACGACGCCGGTCCGTTCGATATAGGCAAGATGCGCCTCGCGGTTGTCCAGCCGGACCTGCAGCGCGCCCGGCTTGTCACGGGCGAAAAGGGCGACGAGCATTCATTCTTCCTTCAGCGGTCTTTTCAGCAGCATATCCATCGCCTGCGCCACCCGCAATCGCCCGGCGACCAGCATCGTCACCGCCTGCGTGATCGGCAGGTCCAGCCCCTCGCGCGCGGCCAGGTCGCAGACCGCCTGCGCGGTGGCCGCGCCCTCGACCGTGACGCCGGGATCGAACGCCTCGTTTCGACCCAAACTCAGCCCGAAACGGTAATTTCGGGACTGTTCCGAGGTGCAGGTCAGCACCAGGTCGCCGAACCCCGACAGCCCCGACAGCGTGTCGCGCGCCGCGCCCATCGCCTCGGCCGCGCGCACCATCTCGGCAAAGCCGCGGGTCATCAGCGCGGCGCGGGCGCTGTCGCCCAGCCCGGCGCCGATGGCCGCGCCGCTGGCGATGGCGATGACGTTCTTGAGCGCCCCGCCCAGCTCGGCACCGATCACGTCGGTACTGCGATAAAGCCGCAGGCCGGATGTCGACAGCCCCGCCTGCAGCCGCCTTCCCGCCTGCGCGTCGGCGCAGGCCAGCGTCAGCGCGGTGGGCAGGCCGCGGGCGATGTCGGCGGCAAAGGACGGGCCGGTCAGCACCGCGCAGACCGCCCCCGGCAGAACCTGGGCGATTACCTGGCTGGGGCGCAGGCCGGTGGCCAGTTCGACCCCCTTGCAGCAGGCCACCAGCGGCCCGCCCGGCGCCAGGCCGGCGGCATGCTCGGCAACAAATCCGCGCAGCGTCTGCGCCGGCACCGCCAGCAGGGTCGCCTCTGCCGCGCCCGGCGCGACCGGACCCGATGCCACCGTCACCGCGTCGGGCAGGTCGATCCCCGGCAGGCGGCGCTCGTTGCGCCGGCTCCGCGCCATTTCCCGCGCGTGGCCCTCGTCGCGGGTCCACAGAGTAACCGGCCCGCGCTGGGCCAGCGATACCGCCAGCGCGGTGCCGAATGCGCCCGCCCCCATCACCCGGATCATGCCTTGGCCCCCTTGCGCCCGCCGCCCACCAGCGCCGGCCGCCCCGCATCGAGCGGCCAGCGCGACCGCGCCGCCAGCGTCAGGTCGTCGCGCCGCCCGGCGGCGTAGAGCTCCGCCCCGGCATAGGCGATCATCGCCGCGTTGTCGGTGCACAGCGCCAGCGACGGGGCCACGAATTCGGCGCCGAACTCGGCTGAAACAGTCTCTAACCCGGCCCGAATCGCGGTATTTGCCGCCACCCCGCCGGCAACGGCCAGCACCGCGCGCCCGCTCTTCCCCTCGGTATGGATCGCCAGCGCGCGGCG
>CAZNMK010000356.1:0-212 GCA_964574045.1 uncultured Roseovarius sp.
GGTTCGGCAACATGCTGTTCGAGCCCTTGTGGAACAGCCAGTATGTCGATCACATCCAGATCACCGTGGCCGAGGCGCAGGGCGTGGCCGGGCGCGGGGAATATTACGACCGCGCCGGGGCAATGCGCGACATGATGCAGAACCACCTGATGCAGCTCTTCTGCCTCATCGCGATGGAACCGCCGGCCAAGTTCGACCCCGACGCGGTGCGC
>CAZNMK010000356.1:222-3468 GCA_964574045.1 uncultured Roseovarius sp.
AAAGCTCATGGTGATCCGCGCGCTCGACCCGCTGGGCGCGCGCGACGTGGTGCGCGGCCAGTACCGCGGCGCCGACGGTCGGCCGGGCTATCGCGACGAGGTCGGCAACGCCGAGAGCACGACCGAGACCTTCGTCGCGCTAAGGGCGCGGATCAGCAACTGGCGCTGGGCCGGCACGCCCTTTTACCTGCGCACCGGCAAGCGGCTGCGCGAACGCGCGAGCGAGATCGCGGTGGTGTTCAAGGACGCGCCGCACTCGATCTTCGGCGAAGAGGCCGGGCGGCACCGCAACATCCTGACGATCAGGCTGCAGCCCAACGAGGGGATCGAACTGGGGGTGACGATCAAGGAGCCGGGGCCGGGCGGCATGCGGCTCATCGACGTGCCGCTCGACATGACCTTCGCCGAGGCGCTGGGCCCCGAGGAGGCCGATTTCCCCGACGCCTACGAGCGGCTGATCATGGACGTGATCCGCGGCAACCAGACGCTCTTCATGCGCGGCGACGAGGTCGAGGCCGCCTGGGCCTGGACCGACGCCGCGATCCGCGGCTGGGAGGAACGAGGCGACCCGCCGCTGCCTTACGAAACCGGCAGTTCCGGGCCGCAGGAGGCATTGGCGCTGATGCTGCGCGACGGCCGGCGCTGGCGCGAGATAAGGGCCTGAGCATGGAATGGATCGAATATCCCGACGCCGAACTCATGGCGGTGCACCTGGCCAACCGCCTGGCCGGGGAACTGAACGCGGCGCTCAAGCACAAGGAGCGGGTGCTCTTCGTGGTGCCTGGCGGCACCACGCCGGGGCCGATCTTCGACAGCCTGTGCGATGCGCGCCTCGACTGGGGGCGGGTGGACGTGTGCCTGAGCGACGAGCGCTGGCTGCCCGAGGTGCATGTGCGTTCCAACACCCGGCTGGTGCGCGGGCGCCTGCTCGCCGGACGCGCGGCCGCGGCGCGGCTGCTGCCGCTCTACGCGCCCGGCCGCGAGCCCGACGAGGTGCTGGCCGAGCTCGAGGCCGGGATCGTGCCGCTTTTGCCGATCGACGTCTGCCTTCTCGGCATGGGACGGGACATGCACGTTGCCTCGCTCTTTGCCGGCGCCGAGGGGCTGGAGGCGGCGCTCGACCCCGGCGCGCCGGTACTGGTGGCGATGCGCGCCGAGACGGTGCCCGAACCCAGGGTCAGCCTGTCGGCCAGGGTGCTGGGCGACGCGCTGGCGCTGCATATCGCCATTACCGGCGCCGCCAAGAAGGCGGCGCTCGACCGCGCCCGTTCGCTGCCGCCGGTGCAGGCGCCGGTGGCCGCGGTACTGGACGAGGCGATGGTGCACTGGGCGCCCTGAGGCGCCCGCCGTCGCCGATCCAGGCCCCTTGCACCCCCCGGGGAACGGGTCTAGCAGGGCGGTATGAGCGACACCGTTTTCACCCAGGCGGACGACCGCCGCGCCCGCCGCAACGTGGCCGTGCTGGTGGCGGCGCACGCGCTCCTGGGATCGCAGATGCCGATGATCTTCGTTATCGGCGGGCTGGCCGGGCAGTCGCTGGCGTCCAATGTCTGCTTTGCCACGCTGCCCATTTCGCTGATCGTGCTGGGCTCGATGCTGTCGGCCACGCCGCTCAGCTGGGCGATGCAGCGCTGGGGCCGGCGCGCCGGTTTCCTGATCGGCGCCGCCGCCGGCGCGGCGGGGGGCGCGGTCGGCGCCTACGGGCTCTGGACCGCGTCCTTTCCGGTCTACCTGCTGGGCAGCCTGATGACCGGCACCTACATGTCGGCGCAGGGTTTCTACCGCTTCGCCGCCGCCGATACCGCCAGCGACGATTACCGCGCCAAGGCGATTTCCTATGTCCTTGCGGGCGGCCTGGCCAGCGCGGTGATCGGTCCGCAGCTGGTCAAGGTGACGGCCGAGGCGATGGTGGTGCCGTTCCTGGGCACCTACCTGGCGGTGATCGCGCTGAATTTCATCGGTGCGCTGCTGTTCGCGTTTCTCGACATACCCAAGCCCCCGCGCCCGGCCGAGAACGCCCCCGCCGGGCGCAGCCGCTGGCAGCTTCTGACCACGCCGCGCATCGCCGTGGCGGTGATCTGCGCCACGGTTTCCTATGCGCTGATGAACCTGGTGATGACCTCGGCCCCGCTTGCCGCGGTCGGCTGCGGCTACGACGCCGGCAACGCCGCCGACCTCGTCACCGGCCACGTGCTGGCGATGTACGCGCCGTCGTTCTTTACCGGCCACCTGATCGTGCGTTTCGGGGTCGAACGGATCGTCGGCGCCGGTCTGGCGATCCTTGCCGCGGCAGGGGCGGTGGCGCTGCAGGGGGTGGAGCTGGAGAATTTCTTTGTCGCCCTCATCCTGCTGGGGCTGGGATGGAATTTCGGTTTCATCGGCGCGACGACGATGCTGGCGGGCGCCCACGAGCCGCATGAGCGCGGGCGCATGCAGGGGCTCAACGATCTGATCGTCTTTGGCGGCGTGACCCTGGCCTCGCTGGCCTCGGGCGGGCTGATGAACTGCTCGGGCGGGACGCCGCAGGCGGGCTGGACGGCGGTCAACCTGGCGACGATCCCGTTCCTGACGCTGGCCGGCGGCGCGCTGATCTGGCTGGTACTGCGGCCGCGCGAGGCGTGAGCGTTCCAGGCATATTGTCTCGTAGTTCGGTACATTGAAATCCGGGTGCAACAGAGGTTCGCGCCCGGCCCCGAAGGGTGGGCGCCGTTGTACCTGGACCGACGACGCAGCCAAGAGGAACGGCGCAACAGACTGAAACGCATCGACCATTTCGCGCCCGCGTCGTGCCGGAGGCACGCCTTTGGCGTGACGGGGCGGGGCCGGGCGCGAACCGGATCGCAAGCGATCCGGGGACGGTCGGTCGATGTTGCGAACTTCGGATTCGGGCGACTTGGGTATGTCGCGTCAAATGGAAACGGCCCGACGACGGACACACGGCCGCCGTCGTGCCGAAAACAGGCCTTTGGTGCGACCGGCGGGTGATTTCGATCAGGAGCGACACGCCCTGTCGTGCATCAGGTCAGATCGGAAAATCCGCGCCCCGGGCTTGACCAGGGGCCTGGCCCGGGGCGGGGGCGGATGTTTCCGATTGAATGCGGCAAACCTAACCGCCGGCGGCGCCTTTCACAAAGGCAATCAGTTGCCGTGTCGAGCTGTCGCGCACGCCCTGCGCGCCTGTCGCGCCGCTCAGCGCCGGCGCGATCTCGTCGGCCAGTTCCTTGCCCAGCTCGACCCCCCACTGGT